>CAZIRO010000085.1:303-11801 GCA_964541595.1 uncultured Acidobacteriota bacterium | reverse complement strand
GGTGGCCATTGTGGGGCACGTTGTTGCCCGGCAGCGGCCACGGCAATGTCGGCGTCCATGCCATGACCGGGCGCGCGCCATCGCTCGCCCCTTCGGTATCCCTGAAAAATGGAGAAGCCGCCGGATGGATGCAATCACAATGGAATGCGGAGGGATACTATTACGGAGGTCCCATATGCGAGCAGTGAAAGCATGGTGGGTGATGGTGCTGCTGGGGGAGACTTACTGGTCCATTTCCCAAGTGAAGTGACGAAAAAGGTGCCGGAGGTTGAGAGGAAGGGACACAAATGGACGCTGATGCGTGCAGATAGGTTTCCTGATCTGCGGACATCTGCGTGTATCTGCGTCCCATGACTGCATATGCATGAGGTCCGCAATTCGCCAGAGGACGGTTCATCCGGCACCGGCGTATTGCCGGAGCACACCGTGCCGTGCCCGGACAGGATTTCGTGGATACACGGTACCCCCATCGAGGTTCCCGTATAATGTCACGGAGCAATCATCGACCGCCCATCGGTCGATGCAACCGTGAGGCAATCGCCATGCGTGTGCAGACCAGACTGTACGGGATGTACGGTGCGCTTTTGCTCTCCGCCGTTATTGTCGGTGCAATGGCGCTGTGGAGTATGCACCGCTGGCAGGTGGCCACCGAAGCGCTCAGCGTCGCCTATATTCAGAATCTCCGCGCGGTGGAACTGCGCGGCCATCTGCTGCGCCAGATCAAGGAAGTCCTGGACGCGCTGGTCATGATGGACCCGGATGCCGACGTGGAGATGCAGCGGTTCCGAACACCGATTGCACAGTTATTTACCGCGCTGCAACGGGATATGCAAACTGTGGAGGAACGGCAACTGATCCGGAAACTCGCCGCGATCGACCGACAGGTATTTCGCACCGGGATGCAGATCTTTCGGGACATCCGATCGGATCGCTGGGACCGTGCCCGCGGCCGAATGGAACGCGACCTGGAACAACGCCTCTTTCCGGCGGAAGAACGTGCCCTGGCCGCGCTCACGCGGTTCTACCGATCGAATGCGCGTCGGGCCATTGAACGGGCGATGATACGCAACCGCTGGGTGCAGTTCACAACGGGCATCATGCTCGTGCTTGTATTCCTGCAGGGATTGACGTTATTTCTCGGCATTCAGCGCTGGCTGGTGCAACCGTTGCGGGTGATTCATCGTGCGACGTCCGTCATCAGTACCGGAGATC
Organism: uncultured Acidobacteriota bacterium; assembly: GCA_964541595.1. Classification (GTDB taxonomy): domain Bacteria; phylum Acidobacteriota; class HRBIN11; order HRBIN11; family HRBIN11; genus CAZIRO01. Next base: position 10,589 of record CAZIRO010000085.1, on the reverse strand, counting down.
TCGCACATCGGGTCCCCATCCGCACCCGGGACGAGTTCGGTGAACTCGCGGCATCGATCAATCGTATGGCAGCGGCATTGCGCGAGAGTCAGGACCGGCTGGTCCGCACGGAACGGCTGGCCGCGGTAGGAGAACTCACTGCATACATTGCGCATAACATCCGCAACCCCCTGGCGAGCATTCGCTCCGCGGCGCAACTCGGTCTGGACGATCTGTCTACCGGGGATCTCGCGAACGTTCAGGAAGCCCTGGAGGACATCGTGCATGTGGTCGACAAACTGGACGCGTGGGTGCACAACTTGCTCACATTCACGCGACCGCTGGTGTTGCGCAGACGCTGGCAGGATGTTCGGACAGTGCTCCGCGAGGTGATCGCACTCCTGAAACCGAAATGGACGGAAAAGCGTCTGCGGGTCACGATGGAAGCAGCGCCCGATCTGCCGACCGTATATATCGATGCCGAGCAACTCGAACAGGCGATTGCCGCCGTGATCACGAACGCAATTGAAGCGTCCCCGGTGGGCGCACCGATCCGGCTTGCCGCATGGACGGATACGGAACGGCGGTGCATCCGGATCGCCGTTCACGATGCGGGTGGTGGGATTCGTTCGGAGTGGGTAGACAAAGTGTTTGCCCCGTATTTCACCACGAAAGTCGATGGTGTGGGGCTGGGTCTCACCATGGCAAAGAAAATCGTTGAAGCGCACGGGGGAGACATTACAATAGCGAGTCAGGAAGGTCGGGGCACCACCGTGACCATCAATCTGCCCCTCGGGATGGACTCATGCCCGGAATCCTGATCGTCGACGATGAACCGGTACTGCGGAAATCGCTTTCCCGCGCATTGCGTAAAGCCGGATACGACGTCACGGTCGCCGCGAGTGCAGAAGAAGGTCTGCGGTTTGTCGTGGAACAGCGACCCGATCTGGTGCTCCTCGATCTGAAGTTCAGCGGCATGGACGGCATGGAAGCATTGCGCCGCATCCGCGCATTCGATCCGTCCATTCTGGTCGTCATCATTACGGCGTACGGTTCAGTCGAAACGGCGGTCGAAGCGATGAAACTCGGTGCGGTAGATTTTCTCTGCAAACCGCTGGACCTGCGCGTCGTTCACATGACCGTGGCACGTGCCCTGGAAGACCGGCGCATGCGGGATCAGTTGCACTATTACCGGCGGCGGGATTTTGAGAAGATCGAGGGCCTCGAGATCATCGGGCAGAGTCCCGCAATGCAGCGTGTACGCGCTGTGGTCGAACGGATCGCACGGATCGATCCGGGAGCGACAGGGGACGTGCCGACCGTGCTCATTACCGGAGAAACGGGAACCGGTAAGGACCTCATCGCCCGCTGGATTCACCACCGGAGTCGCCGGGCACATCAACCGTTCGTGGAAGTGGATTGTGCATCGATTCCGAAAGACCTGCTCGAGGTCGAACTGTTCGGATACGAGAAGGGTGCGTTTACTGATGCGAAAGCCTCGAAAACCGGTCTGGTGGAGATCGCCGATGGCGGTACCCTGTTTCTCAACGAGATCGGCGAGATTCCGATCGAAGCACAGAGCAAACTCCTCACACTGATCGAGAAAAAACGCGTACGGCGTATCGGGGGTATCCGCGAGCGTACGGTCAATGTGCGGATCATCGCGGCGACGAACCGGGACCTGGACCGGGCCGTACGTGAGGGCACGTTCCGGCGGGATCTGCTGTACCGTTTGAAAGTCCTGACGATCGAACTTCCCCCGTTGCGTGAGCGGGGAGACGATGTCCATCTGCTCGCGGAGTACTTTCTGGAGCGGTATGTCCGAAAGTACGGAACCGGTCCCAAACGCCTGACCCCGGCGGCCCATGACGCGTTGTCCCGCTACCCATGGCCGGGCAACGTTCGCGAACTCATGCATGTCATCGAACGGGCGGTGCTCATGGCCGACGGTCCGGTAATCGATGTCCCTGTACTGGGGATTTTTCCCGCACCGATGTCCCTCGGACACGAAAATCCGGACATGCCGGCCGGTTTCCTATCCGACGGTGATCTCCATCTCTATCGTATGGAACAGCGGCTGATCCGGACCGCACTCGCCCTGACCGGAGGGAATGTCACTGCGGCTGCCCGCAGACTCGGCATTACGCGTGGCACGTTGCGGTATCGCATGCGCAAGTACGGGATCGACCCCCCGCGGGCCGAGCGGCGCAAATGAGCCACTCTTCCTCCGTATGGTGGATTTCCGCCACATCCCGTCCTTCCGTGCATGACCCCGACATTGCGCACACGGTCCGTACGGAAGCACTTGTTCGGCGATCGAACCGGTCTGGCACGAAAATTGCCCCATCCGGCGCCGGTACCCTCAGGGGACGGGGATGGACCGTCCCGATACATTCCGGGAGGTGGACACATGCGTCGTTTGATGCAATGGCGGGTCGTATGGATCATCGGGACGATCATTCTGGGAACAGGATTCACGCGCCCCGTCCGGGCACAGACGCCCACCGGTGCCATTTACGGACGGGTGACCGATCCGGACGGACGTCCCATTGCCGGGGTCACGGTCGTGTTGCATTCACCGAAAACGGGGGAACTGTCCACGGTCACCGGTGAAGACGGCCGGTACATGTTTCCCGGTTTGCCGCCGGGTCGAATGTACCGCCTGAAGTTCGTGCTCGCCGGGTTTCAGACACGGGTGTATGAAGCCATCGAGGTCAAAGCGGGCACGAACACGCGATTGGACGTGCAACTCCGTCTGACCGCTGAAGAGACCGTCGTCGTTCGCGCCGCAACACCCCAGATCGATGTCAAGGATACCGACATCAGCGTCCATTTCGAGCAGGAAGTGCTGGCATCACTCCCGGTGGCCCGGGATCCCTGGATGGTCCTCGCGCTGGCTCCCGGTGTATTCGTGGAGGTGGAGCGCCTGGACGGCGGCAGTGAGGTCGGGCGTGTGAGCGATTTTTCGGCACGCGGCGCAGAGTGGCAGGACAACCAGTGGCATCTGGACGGTATGCCGATCACGACCGTTGCCGAACTCATCGGGGTGGCCGAGGAGGGTACCCCGCTGCAGGCCGGTCGCGTCCGGGGAACCAGCCCGATTTATTACGATTTCGATGCGTTCGAGGAGATCGAAATCACCGCGGGCGCCAACGATGTCGAAGCGTTTACCGGTGGGGTCATCGTCAATATGGTCACACGCAGGGGAAGTAACCGGTTTTCGCTCAACGGGCGGTTTCTGTGGGCCGGGGATGCCGTGCAGTCGGATAATACGGGCAGTCTTCCGGAGGATGTCGTTGCGGGCCTGGAAGCCGATCGGGTTCAGGATGTGAAAGATTACGGTCTGCACGGCGGCGGTGCATTTCGGCGAGACCGGCTGTGGTGGTGGGCCGGATACGGTGGTTTGGATTACGATCTGCGGGTACCCACCGTGGAGGAGCTGGAGGCAGAAGATGCGGAAGAGGGCGAAGAAGAGGCCACCGCCTCCCTTCCGACGCACGGCATCGGAATGCCGGTCGATCGTGTGGATGAGAACGGGACGGCGGACGATCTCGTGACATTTCAACGCGACCGGCGCCATCTGGACAACGTCATCGTGAAGAGCCACGCACGGTGGGGCAATCACCTGTCCGAGTTCGTATTCATCGGGAGTCGACACGATCGCAAGGGGTTTCAGGCGGAATTCGAGCGTCCCCCGGAGACGACCTATCATCAGCGGGAATGGACGCCGATGTTCAAGGTTCAGGACGAGTGGCTGGTGCATGCGAACCTCTTCCTGTCGGCCAAGATCGGCGGGTACACGACCCGCCATGAACTGATGCCGATGGGTGGGATCGACCGTCCAGCACGGCTGGATGAACGCACGGAGATCTGGCGAGACAGTTATCAGTGGCAGGATCTGCGTACGTGGATGTGGAATCTCCAGGTACAATCGATCCTGTTCCGCCTGCATGCACTGGGCATGGTGCACGAGATCAAACTGGGCGCGGAGTGGCGCGATAGCACGGTACGGATCCGGGAAGGATTCGCGAACGGACTGGTATTCGCATACGAGGACATCCTTGCACCGGAAGAGGGCGGTGAAGTCTGGCTCGTGCGTGTGGGGGATACCCGTGCATATCTCCGGCACTGGAGCGCATACGTGCAGGATACGATCACGTGGCACCGCTGGGCCGTATTGCTCGGACTGCGTCTGGATGTGCAGCGCAACGGGCTTCGTGCGTCCAGCACGCCGCCTCATCCATGGCGACCGGACTGGCTACCCGGAGGCAGTACCGGAGCACGCAGCATGGGGTTCGTATGGACCACGCTGTCGCCACGTGTCAGTATCAGTTATGATCTGCACGGCGACGGTCGGACGGTCGTCACAGGGACGTTCGCGTTGTATCCATCCGCGCTGGGTGTCGATGAGCCGCTGCGGCTGTCGCCCACCGGTCGACGTGAACTGCGGTTCGAGTGGATGGGTGATATGAACAGTAATGGGGTGCCCGATCCGGAGGAGATCGATTTCACCACCCCCACGTTCTGGGACCATACCCCCGGAGACCCGAACCGCGTGCCGTATGAGATCGCGGATGACTACCGGTCTCCCCGCACGCTGGAGTTCACGCTCGGCGTGGAACGGGTTTTCGGTGCACACTGGACGGTTGCGCTGACCGGGTTCTACCGCCGTGCGTGGGATTATATCTGGACGTTTCCGTACGATCCCACCGGCAGGTATACCCCAGCGGATTTCTACAGTTGCTGGGTCCAGGTCGGCACGATCCCTCCGGAGTGGGGCGGATGGCCGTTCTACGCGTGTACGCTTCCGAAACCGCCCGGGATCCGCTGGGAGAACCGGCCGGCATTTCATACGGTGTACTGGGGTGTTGAACTGCGCGTTCGGCGCAGGTTTGCCGACGGCTGGCACGTGTTCGGTATGCTCACCATCCAGGACAATCGCCAGTATTTCAGAGATCGACGTGCCGTGCTCGACCCGACGAATATGGCGCAGTTCGACGGCGGCCCGTATTTCACAGTCGGCTGGGAAACGGACGTGATGAACCACATCCGATGGATGTTGAAACTGGGCACAACGGTGCGGTTACCGGCAGGTATTGACCTTTCGGGGACGCTCATCGCACGGGATGGCCTGCTCTACGAGTCCGTCTACCGTGTGGAGCGTCCATCGAACGGCTGGGGCAGTCGGGTCAAAGTGTGGACACATCGTCTGGGTGCGCGTCGTATGGCCACATTCTGGTTGGTCAATCTCCGGCTGGAACGCCAGTTTCGTCTCGGATCCCACGCGCGGGTCGCCCTCATTGTCGATGTGTTCAACGTATTCAATCGCGCGATCGAAAGCCGGAAGTTCGGCATCGCGAATGCACCGGAACTTTACGGACGGGCGACGGAGATCATTTCTCCCCGGATCTTTCGGCTGGGCGTGCGATGGATGATGTAATCTGTCGCTGCTGTCAATGTCTCCCACGCCAGTTGTCCATGTCTTCCTTCATGAGGCGGGTGCCTGCTGGATGGCCGAGTGGGCTTTGAGTATCATGGAGATGTGAAAACCATGGGAGGTCCGGGACCTGGGACGGGCCTGACCGGCGGCTGAATCCGCGCCTGCCGGCATGCGGCCGCCGGGAAAACGGCGCGTGACAAATCGGCCGGCCCCGACGTGTGACGCTACGTGACACGTTGGGATACCAGGGGGAACATGCGTTACGTGTTTGCGTGGCTGATGATCTGGGGATTGTTGCTTTATTCGGCACTTGGTCTACAGCCACCCCGCGGGTGGCAGCTGGAGCCTACCGAGGATGAAAGTCTACGTGTAGCTGTTAGCCCGGACGGTGAGCTCACCTGGTTAGGCAAAGTGTACCCGCAACCTGTGACGCTCAACACTGCATGGAAACAGCTGATTGAATCGGTGCTGCCTGACTCCCTACAGGTTCGTGACCTTGATCGGAATACTCGTGTGGGGCGTAACGACGACTGGATTGTAGTCCTGCGGGTGCGAGGGCGCACGGTGGAGGCTGTGCTTGGGCCACCGGAGCTTGAACAGCGGGTGATGCAGATTATACGTGCCCGTGCCAATTCCCGTTTGGTGAAGCGCACACGTCGCACCCCGGAGAGGTCACCAAAACGGACTTCACCCGAGCGCGCGGCTTCAACCCTGGCTGCAGGCACTTCAGTTGTTGGAGAATGGGAAGAAGCCGGTGTCTACAGCCAGTTCGAAGTCACCGATGATGCGCCTGCGGATATGCCGGCCACTCAGGGCAGCGGCGGGGGTGTTCGGTTAACGATCGCACGCGATGGAACATACGAACTGCACGCTGTCGAGGAATCGACCGGGTATTTCATTATTTTTAAGAAGACATACTACGAAACCGGTCGATGGCGAATGATGGACCAGGTGATCACTTTCACTCCGAAGACCGTCCGTGGCCGGATTTGCATGAATGAAGAATGTCAACCGATTACAAAGAGTCGGTCCTGGTCGTACCGGATCTTGCGGTTATCACCCACCCGAATGACAGTTGGGGGGATGTGTGAGCCGTTCCGCGTTTCATGTCGTAAAAACGAAGAAATTGAGCGCACATATCATCGCCTGACAGGGACCCCGGATTAAAATGGTTGATTTCCAAAATACAGTGATGCACGATGAGATGCAGGGGCGGTGGTCGGGTGCGATCGCGGTGTACCTCTGGAAACGTTCCCTGTAGGGCGAGCGATCCAGCTCGCCCGGTCATGATGGCACCATGAACCCGGCGGTAGCCGTTGAAGCGCACCGACGGGCCCGCCAATGGCCACCCCCATGCGACAGCGACATCCGAGACCGGGCGACCTCGATCGGTCGCCCCTATCACAGGATAATCTGCATGTATTGGAATTCCATTGCGGGATGCGGGAAACAGCGAATCATCGTGGTGCCGGGGGACGGAATCGAACCGCCGACACGTGGATTTTCAGTCCACTGCTCTACCGACTGAGCTACCCCGGCACCCGATTCCGGACAGATAATCTAACCGTTCGTGTCTCGAAAGTCAACGCTGGCACCGGGGACAGAAATAGGTCGACCGTCCGGCGATGCGCGTCATCTGGACGGGTGTGCCGCACCGGATACAGGGCAATCCGGCACGACGGTACACGGACAGACGCATCTGGAACATCCCGGGTGTACCGTCTGCGCGTGTGTAATCCCGCAGGGACGTCCCGCCGGCGCGAATGGCCGCACGCAGGACCGACCGGATCGCACGCAGTATACGGGACCATTCACGTTGGGAAATATCCCCGACCGGTCGATCCGGTCGGATCCCCGCCCGGAAAAGCGCTTCGGTGGTATAGATATTTCCAAGTCCCGCGATGACGCGTGCGTCCATCAGGAACGCCTTCACGGATGTCTTGCGTCCCCGGCTGCGTGCGTACAGTCTGCGGCCCGTCAAACGACGATCAAAGGGTTCCGGACCGAGTTCCGCGAGGCGCGGATGCGTGCAGGGATCGTTTTCCGTCCAGAAGACGCTGCCAAACCGTCGCGGGTCACGAAGACGCAACACTTTCCCGGAGCGGAACCACCATTCGACGTGATCGTGCGGGCCGGGCGGGTCCTGACGCCGGACGACGCCGAGCCGTCCGCTCATCCCGAGGTGCACGATCAGGTGGCCCCGATCGTAGGCAACCATGAGGTACTTGCCACGACGGCGGATGTCCCGGACCGTCCGGCCGATACATCGCCGAACCGCAGAGACGTCTATCGGCCAGCGCAGATCCGGACGGCGAATCACGACGTTCGTACACGTGTCCCCAAGGAGTTCCGCCCACAGATACCTGCGAATCGTTTCGACTTCCGGAAGTTCCGGCATCGGGTGCCATCCGGATCTGCAATGATGTGGGATCAGGGGTTATTCGGTGGACGGATGCGTGCTCGCGTACAGGGCTGCGGGGTACAATCCCGCAAGGACGAGTCCATAGACCCAGTGTCGCAGGAGGGACGCGACCGGCATCATCATCCCCATCGGGCTGTGCACCCCGGCGACGCCCATATCCAGTAACGGCATCATGAAGAACCATACACCGGTCACCGTCTGAATCGAGATGTACAATACCGCCCGCAACCAGTGCGGTCCCCACAGGGAGGGCGCGATCGCCGCAAAAATGATCGCCAGAATGGCACCGTTTCCGTAGTGCTGCAGTACCCCGCCGAACAAACCGAATCCCGTTTTCATCCCGAGCATCCGGGGAACGTCCCACCAGCTGGGGTTTCCCATCATGGCCGAAAGCAATAACCCCAGGATGTCGAACGCCAGGGTACCCAGAATACCGGCGAGTATCGCACGTGTCCAGTGTACGCGCATGGTCAAACCTCCGATTGAACGTGTTCCGCCTGGTCAGTCGGATCGCTGGCGACGACCTTACTACATGGTAAAATCCGGTGTCCGCACGTTCCGTTCCAATCCCGGGTCAGAGACCCTTGCGTCGATCCCATGGGCATGCGATACTTAGACATGAACGGGATTGCCATTGCGGGTTCCTGACCATGGCACACCATGTGCACCGTATCGGCGTCCTGACGAGCGGCGGCGACTGTCCCGGATTGAACGCCGTCATTCGCGCCGTCATCAAGACGGCCGTGTACCGGTATGGGCTCGAAGTTATCGGGATTCTCGATGGGTTTATCGGACTTGTGGAAAACCGGACGCGGCCGCTCGCGGCTACGGACGCGAGTAATATCCTGACGCTCGGCGGTACGATTCTCGGAACCCACAACAAACTGCATCCGCTGCGTTATCCGGTTCGCCGCAACGGTCGGGTCGATACCGTCGACATGACGGATACGATGATCCGCCACATCGAAGCCAACGGGCTGGACGCCCTCATTGTCATCGGTGGAGAGGGTTCGCTGGCCATTGCCGCGCATCTCAACCGGCACGGTGTTCCCATCGTGGCCATTCCGAAGACGATCGATAACGATGTCCCGGAATGCGATGCCAGTGTCGGATTCGATACGGCCGTTGCCGTGGCAACGGAAGCGATCGATCGTGTACATACCACAGCCATCAGTCACCATCGGGTCATGATCGTGGAGGTCATGGGCCGACATTCCGGATGGCTGGCGCTGTATGCCGGCGTGGCGAGCGGCAGTGACGTCATCCTGATCCCGGAGATTCCGTACCGTCTGAACGCCGTTTGTGCGGCCATTCAGGAACGGGAACGGATCGGAAAACGGTTCAGCATCGTCTGCGTTGCCGAGGGTGCGCACCCGCAGGGTGGCAGTGTGGTCATCCAGGCCGTGGAACCGGACAGCGATCAACGTGTGCGCCTGGGCGGGATCGGGTTCCGGCTGGCGAGGGAAATCCACGCGGCAACGGGTATCGAATGCCGCGCCGTGCTGCTCGGATACGTCCAGCGGGGTGGCGTGCCGACGCCGCGCGATCGTTTGCTCGCCACGGTATACGGCCAGCGGGCGGTGGATATCGCCGTACGGGGTCGATTCGGTCAAATGGTGACTTATCGGTCCGGTCAATGGGATACGGTGGATCTCGCCCACATTGCCGGGCGCCAGCGGCATGTCCCGCTGGATCATCCGCTCATTGCGGCCGCACGTGCGGTGGGTACCCGGTTCGGTGACGAGCCGTAAGGCATGCGTTTCCAGAGTGACGAGGGAATACGTGCCGGGCGCCCGGGTGGGTGAGATATGTGGAGTCGTAATCCCTGCCATTGTCGGAGGACCATGGTGCGGCTTATCCTGGTCCGTCACGGCGCTGCCGTACCGAAATCACAGGATCCGACGCGTCCGTTGAGTCCCGAGGGTGTGGCGTCCGTACAGCGAATGGGACAGTACCTGCGCCGGGTTCCGGAGCTGGATATCGGTGCAATCTGGTACAGTCCGAAACTGCGTGCCCGCCAGACCGCTGAATGGATCGCGCGGGAACTCGGGTTCTCCGGGCCGATGTCCGTCGAACCCGCACTGGAACCGGATGCAGACGTGATGGACACCGTACGTGCCATCGATCGCGTCGCGCGTTCACTCATGCTGGTCGGTCACCTGCCGCATCTCAATCTGCTCGCCAGTTATCTCGTCTGTGGACAGGCCGACGCGGAGATCTTTGCATTTGCCCCGGCGGCGGTGCTCTGTCTCGAACGGACATCCCATCGGGTCTGGAAAGTGGTATGGTTTCTCCATCCGGATATGGTGCCGTGATTTACCGGGGCACGACCGGCGTCAGGTCCGGTAGAGGCGATGTGTCATTCGCCGTATGCGGGACGTGTGGATACGTGTCCCGGTGATCGGCGATCCATCGGATGTCGGGTTCGAACCCGATGGAGACCAG
>CAZIRO010000085.1:0-293 GCA_964541595.1 uncultured Acidobacteriota bacterium | reverse complement strand
TGGTCCGAAGAACGGTTTCCCAAGGCGGCCCGCCATCCTGCCGTTCCCAGGAACGACACGTGTCCGGCCAGTGGCGCCGTGCGAGTTCCGGTACAATACGCCACAGAATGTACACGATGACGTACAGGTCTTCGTTGGTTTCCGGCGGGTCCGTGAGATGTCCCCCGGCAGCGATGAGTGCACACCGCGTACCCCGCTGTTGCCATGTTTCGATCCGATGCATGACGGCGGACAGGTTCGTCAAACTGCCGACCCAGGTGTGTCCCCGAGGCCCGGCAATGAGCAACCGCGTA
>CAZIRO010000084.1:0-11804 GCA_964541595.1 uncultured Acidobacteriota bacterium | reverse complement strand
AGGTGGGCGATTAGCTCAGGTGGTAGAGCGCTGGTTTCACGAACCAGAGGTCAGAGGTTCGAGTCCTCTATCGCCCACCAGTCAATACGGTTGTACCTGCATGATGGCACGGGTTCCGCACATGTCCCCCCTGGGTGATGAAGCCATCATTTCAAGCGAAGAGTGTATGCTTCAGCGATCGAAATTCGCTGCGGTGGGGCGACAACACCACCACTCCTGTGGTATGCAGGAGCACGGATGCGGCGCATGACGGAACAGGACAAACATCCAACGGACGCACAGGAAACACGTGAAGACACCGCGTATTCCGAGTCCGTATCCGAACCGACGTCGGGTGTGTCGGACTCCGGAAACGGCGTTGAAGCAACGCACACGGATCCGGTGGAGGAATCCCTGAGCCCGGCGGATTATATGGAAATGCTCATGCAGGCGGTGGATCAGCAATTGAAACCGCCGGAGCCGGGCCAGATCATCCAGGGACGGGTCATTCATATCGGTTCCGAGTTTGCCGTTATCGATATCGGATACCGGGTGGAGGGATTGTTGCCCCTGGACGAGGTGCGTGGCGAGGACGGACAACTCCTGATTCAGGAAGGCGATACCGTGGACGTACTGGTTCAGCGATATGGCCCGGATCAGGAGTACATTCCCGTTTCCAAACGGCAGGCCGAGTTTCAGAAAGCGTGGACCCGCATCGTGCGTGCATACGAACAGGGTGAAACCCTGCGGGGTCGCATCGTACGGGTACTCAAGGGTGGCTATTTTGTTGACCTGGGGGGTGCGCGGGCGTTTCTTCCGGGATCTCAGGTCGATATCCGGCGGCCGGACGATTACGAATCGTGGCTCGGTCAGGAAGTTGATGTACGGGTGATCAATCTGGACCCGCAGCGGCATTCCGTAATCGTATCGCGGCGGGTGATCCTGGAAGAGGAACGGGAACGGCGTCGTCAGGAATTGCTGGCCATCATGCGGCCGGGACTGGTGCTTGAGGGAACCGTAAAGAACATTACGGACTACGGGGTATTTGTCGATCTCGGGGGCCTCGATGGCATGATCCATAAATCCGATCTGAGCTGGCACCGTGTGGCGCATCCTTCGGAGGTCGTCGAGATCGGCCAGCGGATCCGCGTCAAGGTCCTCGCATTCGATCCGGAGACCCAGCGGGTGTCGCTGGGTCTGAAACAGTTGCAACCGGACCCCTGGACACGGGCCGTTCGCAAGTACCGTGTGGGCGACACTGTCCATGGCGTGGTAACCAATGTGGTGGATTACGGGGCGTTCGTGGAGATCGAACCGGGGGTATCCGGTCTGGTGCACATTACGGAACTCTCCTGGTCGCCCAAAATCCGGCACCCGTCCCAGGTTGTGCAACCGGGCGACAGTGTGGAGGTCCGGATCATCGATATCGACACGCGCCGCAAACGGATATCCCTGAGCCTGAAAGCCGTGCAACCGAACCCGGTCGAGCGGTTCCTTGCGGAACACCCACCCGGTTCTGTCGTCGAGGCACGGGTGGATCGGTTCAATATGAAAGGCGCGATCGTCGTGTTTGCGGACTATCCGGAGATTACCGGTTTTATCCCGCTTCCGGAGATCACCTGGGAACGCAAACCGCAACCGCCTTCAGAGTATCTCCATAAGGGGGACATCGTTCGGGCCGAGGTGCTGCGTGCCAGTCCACGGTTGCTTCGGGTATACCTGAGCATCCGTCGTTTACAGCCCAACCCCTGGCAGGCGTTCGCTGCACAATACCCGGAAGGCAGCGTCGTGCGCGGCACGATTGCGGAAAAATTCGAACGTGGGTGTTTCGTACGTCTGGAGGACCATCCGGAACTGGAAGCACTGCTCCCACGGGGCCATTATCTGCGAAAACGCGTGCGCCGGAAATGGGTGCTCGTCGAACCGGAACCCGGTGAGACCTATGAGTTCAAGGTCATTCAGATTGAGCCGCAACGCCGGCGGATCGTTCTGAGTTTGCGTGAACTCCAGATCGAACGGATCCGTCAGGAACTGGAAGAGGCCCGACGGAAACGGGAACAGGAAAAAGAAGCCGCAAAGGTCCGGCTGGGGGACCTCGTCGCGAAACAGCTGGAAAAGTTGAAACAGATTGCCCAGAACGCCGGCGAGGAGAGTAACTCATAGTCCGGCGGGAAACGGCGACATGCAACGGTTGTTCACACCATGGCGCAAACGGTATCTGGAACAGTTTGACCGTCGGGAGGCAGCGTGTATCTTCTGCCTGGCCGCACATGCGGATGATCCCCGCTCGCGCTGGGTACTTTACCGGGGACGGTGGAATTTCATCATGTTGAATCTGTACCCGTACGCGAGCGGACATCTGATGATTGCCCCGTTCGCGCACTGGGCATCCCCGGTCGATGCCGATCCGGCTGCGCTTCAGGAAATGGCCGTATGGGTCCCGAGAACACTGGAAGTGCTACAGACCGTATACCGCCCGCACGGGTTCAATATCGGCATGAACATCGGGAAATGCGCGGGTGCTGGATACGCCGACCATTATCACCTTCATGTCGTGCCCCGCTGGGACGGCGATACGAATTTCATGACCACGGTCGCGGAAACCCGGCTGATTCCGGAAACCATTCCGGAAACCTATGACCGATTGCGGCCGTTACTGGAGGAACAGATGCGCAGTACCGGATGATCCGTGACACAATCCGTGGTGCGGTATCGGCCGGGGCCGCGAGTCGGGAGTGGTCAACATGGAGTTTGCATATACGGAAGAACACGCATTGATTCGGAACACGATCCGTTCATTCATGGAAAACGAGGTCGCCCCGTATGTGGCCGAATGGGATCGTGCCCATGTGTTTCCCGATACGGTCATCCGTCGGCTGGGGGAACTCGGATTTCTCGGCGCAACAGTACCGGAATCCTACGGCGGTACGCCGATCGACAGTATCGGGATGGCGATCGCCATTGAAGAAATGGCACGGATCTCCGCTTCTGTGGCGATCACCGTGAGTGTCCATACCGGACTCGCCTGTCAGGCCATCGCAACGTATGCGACGCCATCGGCAAAACAGCGGTATCTTCCCCGCATGGCCCGCGGGGAGTGGCTCGGTGCGTTCGCCCTGTCGGAACCGCAGGCGGGGTCTGATGCCGGAGCCGTGCAGACGCGCGCGGAGCGTCGGGGAGACGAATATATCCTGAACGGAACGAAAGTCTGGGTCACGAATGGAGAAAAAGCCCACGTGCTTGTCGTCCATGCGGTGACCGATCCCACTGCCGGTAAGAGGGGGTTGTCATCGTTTATCGTGGAAACGGACTGGCCCGGTGTACATATCGGTCGGAACGAGGATAAACTCGGCCTGTGCAGTTCGGTGACCAACACGATCAGCCTGACGGACTGCCGGGTTCCCGTTGAAAATCGGTTGGGTGAAGAGGGCGAGGGTCTGAAGATTGCCCTGAGCACCCTGGCCACGGGTCGCATCGGCGTTGCCGCACAGGCGGTCGGCATCGCTCAGGGTGCGTTTGAACATGCGATACGGTACGCGACCGAGCGAAAGACATTCGGGCGTTATCTTTACGAGCATCAGGCGATTCAGTTCATGCTGGCCGAAATGGCCACACGCATTGAGGCCGCGCGTCTGCTCACGCATCGTGCGGCCTGGTTGCGGGATACGCGTCGCCCGTACCACGTGGCGGCTTCCATGGCCAAACTGTTTGCCAGCGAGATGTGCCAGCGTGTGACCTATCTGGCAATGCAGATCTATGGCGGGTACGGGTATTCGCGGGATTATCCCGTCGAGCGGTACTTCCGGGACGGGCGCATTACCACGATCTATGAGGGCACGTCGGAGATTCAGCGGATCATCATTGCACGGCATCTGCTGGCCTTCGGCTGAACGGGAAGTGCCGGTACGGAATCGAACATCGATACACGCATATATTCCGGCAGGATGACCACCATGCAACCGGACGTCTCTGAACGGACCGAAGTCGTACCCCTGCGGCTTGGCCGGTATATCGGAACCCTTCTGCTCGCATGGCTGATTCCGGGTAGCGGGCATCTGCTGTTGCGTCGCTGGGGCCAGGCGATCATCGTGTTCATGACGGTCCATTTCATGTTTCTGTACGGTCTGTTTATGGGCAGTCCGATCCATCGGTTCCGTCCGGAATCGCCGATCCAATCCACGCTGGAAAAGGCGGCCCAGATGTGTGCGGGCAGTGTGTACTGGTTGACCGCATGGCTGTTGCCGAGAATGCGTGCCTGGGCGGATACCCCCGTTCGTCGCTGGGCCGAACGGTCGGAGTTCGGAGCGGGCGATCGGATTCACGCCTGGGCGGAAAAAGGCCATGTGTTCACGCTCAGCGCCGGTTTGTTGAATCTGCTCATGGTACTCAAAGTCCGGGACCTGCTGTATCGGACAATGTCAGAGACGCAACCGGAAGCAGCCGATGCCGACGCTGCCGTACCGTCAGAACACGAGGAGTCTTCCGATGTGGCGTAGTCATTTCCTGAACATGGTCATTTTTGCCCTGTGCACGTCCCTGATTCTGGCGCTATATTTTAAGGACACCACGCGTGATCAGGTTCGGTTTTTTATCAAGGCCCTGACCTTTATGGTCATCGGTGCGCTGATACTGGCGTGGGTGATGTACTGGTTGGGAGTTTCGGGTTGAACGTTCACCACCGTTTTCATGCGGTTCCGATCGTGGACGTACTCTGGTGGGGAACCGTGGGGATCCTCGTGGGGGCGGCCCTGTGGCCCACGCTGCCGCAGCCTTCGGATTGGCCGGGAATCGATAAGTGGCAGCATGGGATCGCATACGTATGGGCCGGGAGCGTTGCCTGGCTGTGGGTACGGGTACGGAAACCCCACGTTGCGGTTGCTCCGGTGGCCTGGTTATGGGTCGCAGGACTGGGGGGCATCACCGAAATCCTCCAGTGGCCGCTGGCCACCCGGTCCGCTTCACTGACGGATTGGCTGATGGACCTGGTGGGCGCCACTCTGGGGATCAGTATGATGACAGCGTTTCGGCGTCGTTGGTCCCGCTGGTTGCCCGTTCTGTTCGGAATGGTGTGGGGTCTGCTGACCCCGATATCCGCCCGCACGGTTGATTTCTGGCCCGTTGAAGACGTCCAGCCGGGCATGCGCGGTGAAGGGTGGACCACGGTCGAGGGGAATCGGCGATTCAAATTTACGTTTACCACGCTGGGCCGTCTCTCGAATCCGCTTCCGGGACTCGATCTGGTACTGATCCGCATCGATTCCCCAGATCTCGTACGCAGTGGGGTGTTTGCCGGGATGAGCGGAAGTCCCGTATACATTCAGGGACGATTGCTCGGTGCGGTGGCGTATGCGTTTCCGTTTGCCAAAGAACCGATCGCGGGGGTCGTACCGTTTGCGACCATGCGCAAATTGCAGACCATGAACCGGCACCTGCCCGCAGAACCCGCGCCGCGGCCGGCGACATTGAACTGGCGTGCGCTCGGCGTGCACCTCCTTGCCGGCGGCACCGGCCTGGACGAGTGGTTCCGGACGTTCCACACCGCCGTCCGGACATATCTCACACATGCGGAGTCGATGACCGAATACCCCTGGCGTCCGCTTCCGATCCTGTGGGTCGGCGATCCGGTCTGGCAGGATCTGATCGGCAAACCCCTGCAGGGCGCGTTTGTGCAGCAACCCGCAGCCGCATCGTCATCATCCGCTCCTGCACGTCCGCCCGCGGTCCGACCCGGGGATGGGATTGCCATCCCTCTGGTCCTGGGAGATCTGAACCTCGCCGTGTTCGGAACACTGACCGCCGTGGAGGGGAACCGTCTGTATGCGTTTGGCCATCAGATGTTCAATCTCGGACGGGTCCAGTTCCCCATGTATACGACGCGGGTGGTCAGTGTTGTTCCCAGTTATCAGATCTCTTTTGTCCTGGCGGAACTCGGACAGCCGCTGGGTACACTGGACGTGGACGTCTGGACAGGAGTGGGCGGACGCATCGGTGCCCTGCCGCCAATGACCGAACTCCGGGTAGAGGCTTACAACGAAAACCAGCAGCAGCAGTTTCAGTACCGCATGATCCAGCACCCCTGGATCGCGCCGGTACTGTTGCAACAACTCGTGACCGTCAATATGGCCACCTCGCCGTTGGGATTCCATAACGGTCATGTTCGCCTGCAGATGGACATCGAGATCCCGGGATACGAAACCCTGCAGGTGCGCAATGTGTTTGCGGGGTTGAACGCATTGAAACAGGCCCCACAGTTTGCCGCCGCCGTGTATGCGTTCCTGTTGAACAATCCGTTTGCACAGCTGTCCGTTCCCCGGATGACCATCCGCCTGGAGCAATCCCGTCGACCAATAGAGGCCCGACTGAAAGAGGCACGACTGCTCACACGTCAACTCAATCCCGGTGATGCACTCGGCATCGTGGTCACCCTGATCCCCGAGCGCGCGACGCCGGTCGTACGGAACGTGGATATCCGACTGCCCGATGCCCTGCAGGAGGGTACGTATCTGCTTATGGTCGGCGGTTCCAGTGAACTGAACCGGTTAGATGCGCAGACGTACTATCGCATGATCGAGTTCATGCAACTCAGTGATGTGCTTCATCTGCTGAATCGTATCCGTTCCAATGACGGGTTGTATATTCGGCTGATCCGTCCCGGTGTGACGATCATTCGTGGCAGTTATGCACTCCGTAATCTGCCCCTGCGGATTTACAGCCAGTTTAAAGTCCAGGGCGTGCAGGGGGCATTCGGCGAGATCCCCTTTGAAGTCGTGATGGAGAAAAAGGTCGATGTCCCGTATATTGTCAAGGGCAGTCGACAGTTTCAGGTGGAGATCCGGATCCCCACGCAGGCGGCCGGTGCATCGTCCAGAAAGACCCCATAGCGGATACGCTCGGTATCGCGAGAGGGAAAATCGATGCGGTACATTCGCCTGATCGTATACCTGTGGATCGGCCTGTGCATGATCCCCACGCCGGGCCGGGCTGTTCGTCCCAAAGTCTGGATTGACGCCCTCCAGACGGATTTTATGGAGGGTACCCTGGAAGGTGTCCGTATCAGCAGTGACGGAGAAATTCAACTGGCACTGCGGTTTGACCGCGTGGCCGATCTTGAAGACGCGGTCGTGTGGGACGCCCTGTTGCATGAGGGTGCGCTGTATATTGCTACCGGACATAACGGTCGGGTATACCGTCTGGATGTGGCCAGTCTGCATCTGGAAAAGATCGCCGAACTCGATCAGGGCGAAGCCCAGGCACTCGCGTTCTGGCGGGGTGCGCTGTATATTGCGGCGAATCCGGGTGCGCGTCTGTATCGCTGGCACCCGAAACGCCGCGAAGTCGAATCCGTCTGGACGGCGCCGGAGAGTTATATCTGGGACCTCTCTGTATGGCAGGGGCAACTGTACGTGGCGACGGGGGATCAGGGTCGGCTGTACCGGATCGGTCCCGATCATCAGCCGGAAGTCGTACTCGATACGAGTGACCAGAATCTCGTACGGTTATGGACGCACGACCGTCATCTGTATATCGGTGCTTCCGGACTGGGCAATGTATACCGCATGAGTGCGGACGGCGACGTGCGTGCCATCTACCCCGCGGATCGTCAGGAGATCGCGGCGTTTGCCGATAGCGGGTCCGCCGCAGGAGAGCAGTTGTTGCTGGCATCGATCGGACAGCCCGTCCAGCCACTCATGCGACAGCCACCGCCCGTGGTACCGTTACCGGCACAACCTGCACAACCTCCCAAACCCGCGCAGCCACCGGCTGCGCAACCTCAGCCCGCGCCGTCTCAGAATCCCCCCCGATCCGGTGCATCCGCACAACCCCCGCAGAAGTACCCTCCGCAGCCGGTCGTGCGGGCCACCGGCGGAATCCAGGGTGGCAGCGTGTGGTTGCTCCGTGCAGACGGTCGCGTTTTCCCGGTGTGGCAGACGGATCGGTACTGGATTTACGATATTGCCGTGTTTCAGGGAGAAGTCTGGGTGGCGGCGGGCAGTCCGGGACGTGTGATTTCCGTGGATACGGAACGGCGTGTGCGATATCAGGCGTCGTTTCCGGAAGAACAGGTCGTGCGGATTCTAACAGATCGGGATGCACTCTGGGCCGTCACGAGTAATCCCGCACGTGTGTACCGTGCGAGTGTCCGGGAACGTTTGCACGGCGTATACACCTCGCCGATTAAAGACGCGGGTGCACTCGTGCAGTGGGGCAGTTTTCTCTGGCGCGGTGTAATGCCGTCGCCGAATGCCATTCGGTGTTTTGCCCGCAGCGGGAATACCCGGCAACCGGATGCCACATGGTCCGACTGGGTCGGACCGCTGGGTCCGGAAAGTCCCCTGCATTTGCCTCCGGGACGGTATTTCCAGTACCGATGCGAACTCTCCGGTCGATTCAATCACAGTCCGAGATTGCAGGAAATCCGGATCACGTTCCTGCCGCAGAACCGTCCACCGCAGTTT
The DNA here is from genome assembly GCA_964541595.1 of uncultured Acidobacteriota bacterium. GTDB lineage: Bacteria > Acidobacteriota > HRBIN11 > HRBIN11 > HRBIN11 > CAZIRO01. Next base: position 3,369 of record CAZIRO010000084.1, on the reverse strand, counting down.
GTGGCCATTCAGGTGTTGCCACCGGGCGCGATCTTTCGGGAGGTTCCCCGACCGCAAAAGGGCGCCCGGATCGCCGGATCGACACGCGCGACCCTGGAGAGCGGAATACCCCGCACCGCACTGGAAACGGCGCGACCCCAGTCCGGCACTGTTGCGACTGCGCCGGTGAGTGTCCCCCCGAGCCGCAGTCCGGTGCCCGGACAGGCGCTGTACAAGTGGGGCATGCAAACCGTCACCTGGCAGGTCGTGGATCCCGATCAGGACCGCCTGCAGTTTGCCATCTATATCCAGCGTGCTGAAGAGTCCGAATGGCATCTCCTTCAGGATGAACTGGATGACCCGATCTTTGCGTGGGATACCACCAGCCTGCCGGACGGGTTCTATCGGGTGCGCGTGGTCGCCTCCGATGCACGCGACAATCCGCCGGGATGGGGGATGCAGGCAGAAATGGTATCGCCCCTGTTTCTGGTCGATCATACCCCGCCCACACTGACCGTGGTGGAAAATCAGCGTACCGGCAATGCCTGGCGGATCCGGATCGTCGCACGCGATGCGCTGAGCCCGATCGCACGGGCGGAATATGCGCTGCAACCGGATGCATGGCAACCGCTGTTTGCTCAGGACCGGATCCTGGACTCCCGTGAGGAGCTTCTCGAATTGCATATTCGCAATCCGCGGTCGACCTGGAAGACCGTTCAGATCCGTGCGTGTGACGATGGTCACAACTGTGCGGTCATCAGCGTACCCCTGGAGTGAACGTCCGATGCGCTACCCCAAACCGCAAAAGGCAACCGTGCAGGAATGGTTACGTGCCCTGCAGGACGAAGCGCGTCGTCAGGGGCTCAAATGGACACGCCAGCGACGTCTGATTGCTGAAGTGTTTTTCGAGTACTTCGACCACCTGACAGCGGAGGAACTCTACGAGAAAGTGCGGATACGCATGCCGCGCATCGGCATCACCACCGTTTACCGTACCCTGAATCTCATGGTGCGTCTCGGATATGCGCGAGAACTCAATTTTGAGGACGGGCGTATCCGATACGAACCCCGCGGGGTGAAACCCCATCATGACCATCTGGTATGCATCCGTTGCGGCCGATATATCGAGTTCTACGACGAGCCGCTCGAACGGTTGCAGGAATCCACGGCCCGTGCGCACCGGTTTCGTCTGGTCCACCATCGACTGGACATTTTTGGATATTGTGCCAGCTGTTTTCAGAACGTGACGGATACGGTGCGACCGTCCGGTCAACGATCGGCAGCGTCATGACGTGGATCCGGGTGATCGATCTCCATAAATCGTTTCATCGGGGCTCCGCCACCATCGAGGTCCTGCGCGGGATCGACTGGGAGGTCTCCCGGCCGGGCATGGCCATTGCCCTGGTGGGTCCGTCCGGCGTGGGCAAAACGACGTTTCTGCACGTCCTGGCAGGGTTGGAATCCCCGGATCGCGGCGAAATATGGATCGGGGAGCACCCGATGCATCGGATGTCGCCCCGGGAACGGATCGCCTTTCGCAACCGGATGATGGGGATCGTGTATCAGCATCATTTTCTCATCGAGGAATTGACCGCATGGGAAAACGTCATTCTGCGGGGACGATTGCTCGGCTGGTCCGTGCGAGAGGCCCGGGACCGGGCGATGCAATGGTTGACCCGCGTGGGACTGGCTGAACGCATGCATCACTATCCGGGTGAACTCTCCGGAGGCGAGGCACAGCGTGTGGCCATTGCCCGTGCACTCGTCCATCAGCCGTCCATTCTGATCGCCGATGAACCGACGGGAAATCTGGACGAGGACACGGCGCAGGCGGTGTTCCATCTCATGCTCGCACTCGTCCGTGCGCAGGGGACCACGTTGATCATGGCCACGCATAATCGTCGGCTTGCGGAGCAGTGCGACGTGGTGTACCGTCTACATCGGGGACGATTGGAGTTGATCGACCGGGAACAGTAGCCGGAAGTATGGTCCCCTGGATTCTGGAATTCAGTCCGAAATTTGCAATCTAAAACCAATACCGGCATGTGGCGTCGTTGCATCAGCGTGTGCATCGGGCTGGGTCTCTGGGCGTGGATGGCTGCCGGTACTGGACCGCGCCGTGCGTGGTGGCCCCTGCCGGAAAATTACGGTATTACCTCGCACTTTGCGGATTATCGCTGGCAGGCGCGTCTGCATGCCGGGGTGGATTTCAGTACGAATCTGCGCATCGGGCGGCCTGTACGTGTCTGGCAGGCGGGGGAGATCTATCGCATTCGGGTCGATCGTCGCGGGTACGGTCGTGCGTTGTACATCCGGCATGCCGATGGAACAACGACGCTGTATGCGCATCTCGATCGGTTTGAGAATGACCGCCTGCATCTGGAAGACCTCGTACAGCGCATTCGAAAACGAACCGGGCGGAAGTATTTCGGTTCGATATTTCTGGAATCGCCGATCCCGGTGGCCACCCGGCAGGTGATCGCATTCAGCGGAGAGAGCGGTGCCGGACTTCCCCATTTACACGTCGAGATTCGGGATCCGGACCAGCGTCCGCTGAACCCGCTGCAACGGATCCTGCACGAGGACCACGACCGGCAGCGCCCCGTCATTCAGGGCGTACTCTTTCGACCGGCGACCCCGACGACACTCGTTCAGGGGCGACCGCTGGATCTGTGGGTGATCCCCCGGGGTCGGCGGGCGGAGGAGTTTCCCGCGATATCCATCACCCTGACCGGTCCGGTGGACGTCCTGCTGGCCGTCGCGGACAGTGCGGTACGGCCGTCTTTTCGTACGCCCGCACGCATCCGGGCCTGGCTGGACGATGTACTGTTTTACGAATGGCATCCCACCGCCTTTGCGTTTACCGACCGCAATCGTACGGGATTTGTCTACGGCGCGACGCGTGCACGAGGTGATCTTCGGGTCACACCGCTACGGCTCACGGACACCGCTGGAGCGCCTCCCTCGCTGGTGTCCCACACGATCGCTGGTCCGCTGGACGTTCCGCCCGGAACGCATGAACTGCGGTTCGAAGTATGGGATTATAATGCCAATCGCACGGTATTCCGACTGCGCGTGGTCCGTCGATCCCCCGTATGGATCGATCCGTTGCGGGCCGCGCAGCAGTCGCTGTACCATCCGTACGCCATCGCCATGCATCCGGCCGTGCGGCTGCTGCGAAGGTTGCGGATGGCATCTTTCTGGCAACCGCCGGTCCCCCCGAGCGTACCCGTCATCACCGGCACGGTGATCCCGACGCGAAACCGGGCCGTCGATCTCGAATGGGTCGGTTTCGGGCGGATGCCGTTTCCCATGGCCGACCGTCCGAGGTGGATCTGGTCCGACCACGGTGCGGTCTGGTGGGTTCCCCCCGAAACGGCCATACAGATG
>CAZIRO010000083.1:0-11897 GCA_964541595.1 uncultured Acidobacteriota bacterium | reverse complement strand
TCGATTCTACAAGGGAGGCCCTTTCTGCTCTACTTCATATTTGCCAAACTCCAGTGATATAACTTGGGATCGGGACAGGCAATGGGACAGGGGAACCACCGGATCCACCGGTGTGCCGGTGGTCACCGGTCTCCGGTCCCGGGTGTCGGGTCCCGGGTGTCAGGGGTCGGGTGGCCGGTGGCGGGTGTCCGGTTCCCGTACGGGTATAGGGTCCGTGATCAGACGCGTGTCCGGATAGAACGCATACCACCCGAACCAGAATGCCAGATGCCCCGGCAGACGGCGCAGCCGTCCAGAACCGTCGTATGCCACCAGGGCGTCCCAGGTGACTCGCCAGCGTTGCCCCGTGACCACATCGATGACCTCATCCGGAGACGATCCGGCGACGAATGCGTGCTCGCCAGCCGCGTACGCCTGAACGGCGCCGGTTTCGGGATGGGTAATCACCACCACGCGCTGCGTGTCCACCTGTGCCATCCACACGGGATGCCGACGCAGGCGGTCAACGGGAAACGCAACGGGAGTACCGTTTACGAACATCACGAACACCCGCGCCTTCAACGGCAGACGGTCGTCACGGATCCAGACGGGAAACATCAGATCCGGACTGCGAAAGTATTTCGCATAGGGACTGCGTGAATAATCCCGGTCGTACCCGGTATCCGGATCCAGTACGGTGGTGTGCGGAAACCGTCGGCGCCATTCCGCCCAGGTTGTCATGATCAGGGGCAACCGTTGCAGGCGAAGACCACGCATTGCCAGAGGGCCGATCACGGGTTCACCGGTCATCTGATGCCATAGGGACAGCGTCTGGCGGTCGTACATCAACTTGTTGGAACGGAAGAGCAATCCGGAACTGCCGAACGTCAATGTGCGGTCTCCGACACGTCCGGAAAACAGGATACCGGACCCGCACAGTGTGCAGTATGCCAGGCTGACGGGTTCGCCACCGACGACGTCATTGACCATTTCATGCCAGTCGAGCATACGCACGGGGTACGCGCGGGCCTCCCCCCGGATGGACACGCCGAAAACGAGGGCGTCATCACGCAGATCACGGGCCTTCCGGGCCGGGAGCACACGCGGTCGATCCAGTGCCGGAATCCCGTCGAAAGGCACCCCGCCCCAGACGACCTCCACCAGGCGAATGCGTGTGGGTGTCCCCGATTGCAGCCACCTGCGAAACTGCGGATCGATGGCGCCATAGATCGCCGATTTGACGATCCGGTAGACCGGATGCGGTTCCAGTTCGGTATGTCGTCCCAGCCATTCGATCCATCGCAGGTATCGGTTTCCCAGGCGTTCACCGGTCATGTCCTGAAGGTGCATCGTGATGATCTGGGCAGTGCGCGCATCCCGTCGTAACCGATAGTACAGCAGCACTTCAACCAGAACGGGCACCCACCGGGGATCCCGCTCTCGCTTGATTGCGCGAATGGCACCCACAACTGCGGGACGCCGTCCGGACAGCAAAGCACGTGCACGTTGAACGTCCTCCCGGGTGACCTGGGCGTACGGAATCCCGGTAAAACACACCATGCTGCAGGCTATCGCACACACAACGAACGACCATCCGCGGGAGAGCATACGACGTGCTCCACCGGTGACATGGGAACGGCCGTTTTCCATACCGTCGGCAGACGCGGATGGTTCCTTACAATCCGGGTTCAGCGGAACCGGATCCAGAGGTACACACCCGCCAGAACGAGGTACGCCGTCCATGCAATTCCCAGAGCCACGCCCCCGATCGCACGCGGACGCACCGTTTCGGGCAGATGACGCGGTAACCAGAAATAGTTCAACACGAGCAGGCCCCCGGTAAAGATGACCGTTCCGACGAATCCGATCACCGCACTGAGGAGGATCAGGGCTGCCGGGCTGGCGAAATGCATCGTGACGACCGTGATCACGGTGAGCGTCACGGCGAACGCATAATACCAGCTCCGGGGATGCCAGCGACGGGCAGTGGGAAAGTAACTCAGAATGAAGTCCGTATGCACACGACTGACCGCATCCAGCGTGGTCAACCAGGTATCCGACAGGAATCCCGCCGCCACAACGGCGAACAGCAATCTTCCCCAGGCGCCCCAACTGACCTCAAAGAACCGCATCTGATGCACCACGAGTTCCCACGCACGCGGTACCAGTCCTTTCGGAAACAGCAGAGCAAACGCGAGCCAGCAGGTCATCAGCGTGGTCAGGATATTGCCGACGATCCCGACGGCGCTGTCGACACAGAGAAACGTGCGCCAGGACCGCCATCGTCGACGTGTGTCCGAACCGTTCTCCGGTACAGCACCGCCCAGGGGGATCGATTCCGGTCGACCGGTAATGGGACTGGTGATCCGACCGATATGCGCTGCCATGGCAGCGCCCTTCTCCCGCAACCAGTACGAGTAAAACAGGGTCCAGAATCCGCCCAACCCCGCGAACGTGATTGCCGTCAACAACGGGGTCGCGTCACGCGGATCCCACGGTCGGGGCAACGGCGCAAAGGGGGGAAATCCCGGTTGCAGGAGACCACGGAGGAATTCCGGGAGCGTACGCAATACCGCAGGCTGACTGCATGCCACCAGCAAACCGACAAACGTGACCAGTGCCACCAGCCACATGATGCGTTCGATCAGGCGATACGCCACCGGACTGATGAGCAGTGCCGGAAAGAGTACCGCGATGGTGATCCATGACCAGAAGAGCGTACGATCCGGATGGGACCATCCGGCGGGAAAATCCACGAGTGCGGCCAGTCCCGAACTTCCAGCAGTGACGAACGCCCCGAACCAGAAGAACTGTACCGTCATCAGTCCCCAGAGCAGGAGGGCAAACCACCGGTTCAGGCGAATGAACCCCTGCCAGATGCTCTCTCCGGTCATCAACGTGTACCGCCCGATAGCGTAATTCAGGGGAAACTGCAGGCAACAGGCGGGAATGAGCAGAAACAGGAAAGCCGTGCCGTACTCGGCCACCAGACGTGGCCACCAGATCAATTCCCCGCTGCCCTGGGCAAGAGCCATCCAGACGACCCCCGGTCCCAGCATGACCCACCATCCCGGGAAGGGCGGAAGCGGTTTACGTCCGTATTCCGGCAAACGTCCCCAGTACGTCGTACCCCGTCCTGATCGCATGTACTCCCCCTCCACCGATGGTCTCCCTCTCCCGCATAACGCACTTTTCTGGCGCCCGCACCGTCTGCCAACTCTTTTATGGCGCTTCCACCTGATGCCATGTGACCCCGTGATCGTCCGGCACGTTCCGGTCGAACGGGATCGTGCCCGCCCACATGTGATGCAACGGTCCGTGGCCGTGGCCGAGTTCCGGGGCGTGCCGAATACTTTCGGATACGAAGATCTTCGCAAAGAAAATCGCCCGCCAGGGGTCCCATCCACGGGCAAGACCGGCCGCAATTCCGGCAGAAAACGTACATCCGGTTCCGTGCGTATGCGGGGTATCCCAGCGCGGGCCGTGCAACCAGGCCATACGCGTCCGGTCGATCACGAGATCCGCCACTGTATGGGTCGCGTCCGGGAAGTGGCCCCCCTTGACAACCACGACACGGGGACCCATCTCGAGGATCGCACGGGCCGCGCGCAGCATGTCCGTACGGGATCGAATCGGAAACCCGACGAGCCGTTCGGCTTCTGGAATGTTCGGTGTCACCACCATCGCCAGGGGGAGCAGTTCGGTGATCAGGGCGTGTTCCGCGTCCGATGCGAGGAGCGAATTGCCGCTCTTGGCGCGCATCACGGGATCGACCACCAGCCGCGTAATCCCGTTGCGCCGTACGGCATCGGCGACCGCGTGAATGATCGCTGCACTCGCGAGCATCCCCGTTTTTGCCGCGTCCACACCGATGTCCTCCGCAACGACGTCGATCTGTCGGGCGACCGTATCCGGCGGGAGTGCAACAATACCGAACACCCCCTGGGTGTTCTGCACGGTCACGGCCGTGATGGCGGTCATGCCGAACACGCCCCAGGCGGTAAACGTTTTGATATCCGCCTGAATGCCGGCACCCCCACCGGAATCGCTCCCGGCAATGGTCAATGCCGTGGGCAGATGGTGCATGGTACCGTCTCCCGGGGAGAAAAGTGTTTATGGACGGCGACCGCGCCCTGCGCGCGCCAGCCACCGTGCACCGGCACCCATGCATCACGATCGATCGTCAGGATGTCGCCCCGCTCCATACGCAGCAGCCACCGGATGTCGTCACGTGACAGATCCCGGACGAGCCACTCGTACGTATACCGATGCCCGTCACCGGCACAACCGGCCGTGACGATTTTCCCCTTTGTGCGGGCCACCGGTGCAACCAGACGAAAACACGTGAAATCTTCTGGCAACCGTGGGGGCGGGTCCGTGCCCAGGATCAGAAAACTGAACTTCAACACCTGAATCGAGCGCCACAGTTTCCGGTTCAGCACCTCAAGACTCCGTGGCGGGGACCATGCCCGCACCTCATGGCACCAGTATGTGCCTTCCGCACGCAGCGGACATCTGTGATGGTGCGGACACGGTCCCCAGATATACCAGCCGGTATCCTCGACCACGCGATCCCGGATGTGTTCGAGTTGCGCACTCGTCGACCGCATGGCGGGTTCGACGATGAGCACCCATCCCGGTGATGCCAGCCATCGCCGCAGGTCACGGATCCAGTGCAATACCCGCACGATCGGTTCATTGTGAAACGCTTCATCGAGGGCAAAACTGATGACGATCAGGTGGTACCGCGCATCGTCCCCGCGGTGCCACCGTGCGGGTGTCCGGAGGTCTCCCACCCGCCATTGCCATATGACGTCCGCGAGGTGCATTGTGCAGGCCTCAACCGTCTGTGCGAACCACGTGAGACTCGTGTTCGACCGGTCCACACCGGTCACGGCAACCGTCCTCCGCCATCCGAGCGCGCGCAATGCGGCCACGACTCCGAAACTCGCCGCGCCCAGACCGGCACCGAGATCGAGTACGCGCAGTGTCTCATCTTCCGGCCACGGTGCATGCCGATATCGAAACAACTCGATCAGCGGATACTGCACCCGCACATAAGTCTGCGGGAAGAAAAACAGTCCGTATGCGATGAGCGCCCGGGGATCGTCCGCATACCCACCGAATCCCCGCCGGCGTTGCACCGTGAAGAGGTCACTGAGACGCGCGACATCCCGCTCGATGCGGGCCATACACGCATCGCGTGATGGGGTCCGCGTGCGATGCATCGCACGCGAGATCCACCACTCCTCCAGCCAGGTCGGATAGACCATGTCCACCGATGTCAACTCCACATTTCACACAGCAGATCAAGATAATCCATTACGAACCGCGTGATGAGAAACTTTCGTCGCACACTTGCCCGTGCGTTTTCCCCCAGGTGACGACGCAGTTCCGGATCCTGAAGAACCCGGATGATCCGGCGGGCGAATCCATCATAATCGCGTGGTGCCACGAGATAGCCGTTGATCCCATCCTCGATCTGCAGGCGAATCCCCCCGACATCAGACGCGACCACGGGTTTGCCCTTCCACATCGCTTCCGTTACCGCCAGTCCGAATCCCTCCCGCAACGATTTCTGCAACACCACGGCGGCCATCCGTTGCAACGCATTCACGAGGATGTTGTTTTCGGTGGTGATCAGGACCACATCCCGGGATTCCAACCATCTCGCCGCACGTCGACGAATGCGTTCGTAAATGCTCCACCCTTCCGGATCGTCCGCCGCCATGCTTCCGCACAGGACCAACCGGCAGTTGACCTCCGAACGTACGCGTTTCCAGACCTCAATCGCGCCCTCTGGATCCTTCCAGCGGTCGAAACGGGCCACCTGGAGAAGGTACGGGCGGTCGGTCGGAATGTCGAACTTCCTGAACGTTCGCTGGATGAGTTGCGGTGTGAGATCCTTGTTTTTGGACGACAGCGGATCAATGGCCGGCATGATGACCCGTTGTTCTACCGGAAGATCCGGTCGCCGATACGATTCGGACGAGATGACCACACAATCGTACCGCAGGATGAAGTCTTTCAGGTACTCCCACAATTGCGGATTCGGGTTGGAGAGATCCACGTGACAGTGCCAGATCCAGGGCTGACTCTTGTGATAGAACTGCACGAGCGGAAGTGGCTGCGGATCGTGGACGATCACGGCATCGTGAAAGATCTGAGCGAACACGGACATCTGTTCGTTGGTCTGGGTGTATAACCGCTTTTTGATCGGCGAGAGTCGAATGGTGCCCCCCTGCAATGCGTTGTGGAACTTCTTGGTGACATTGAAAAAGTCCGGTGTCCCGTGCAGGATACGCCAGTCCGTATGAATACCGGTGGTATTCATCAGCGGAATCAATGAGGTCAGGATCTCGGCAACGCCACCCCCCTGATAGGTGGAATTGACATGCAGGATATTGCGCCCGTAATATCGGCGTGCGCGTCGATAGATTTCGGCAATGACTTCATCACCGACAAACGGACGATACTCTTCCAGCCGCAGCACCGGGTTGGTCATAGACCCCTCCTCGTCAATGCGCGATCGCACGAAATACTCAGCGCGTTCCGGCATCGGTGCCGGACGCCGTCAATAAACAGTGCAACAGTCGATGCACTTCCTCCGTCGCCCGGACGTGCAACCGGGCCCGCGACGCACCAAACCCCACCCGTATGGAATACGCGTCTTCCGGGAGGACTTCAAACATGTCTTCGTCCGTTCGATCGTCGCCGATGGCCAGGACGAAATCCCAGGGGTGCTGCTGCAACCAGTGCAGTACGGCCCGGCCTTTATGGATTCCCGCGTTTTTGACCTCGATGACCTTATTGCCCTCGAGCACGCCGAGATTCAGGTTGATGATGAGCTGCATGAGCGCGTTCTTTAACTCCCGTGCCCGGGCTTCCCCGATTTCGGGAGGCGATCGCCGGTAATGCCACACCAGGGAGTATTCTTTCTCCTCAACGAACGCACCCGGCGTACGATCGGCGAACAGTTCGAGCAGCGGCCGGACCTGTTGTTTCCAGTCGTTCCGTAACGGTTCGATCAGTCGCCATTCCTGTCCGGATTCCCGAATCCATACCCCGTGCTCGGCGACGAGATCGATCGGCAACGCACCGAACCACTGCGAGAGCGTATGCCGATCCCGACCGCTGATCAATACGACACAGTTGTCCGTGGGGATCGCAAGGCTGTGCAGTGTCTGCAGGATCTGATGCGTCGGCCGCGCCTGTTCCGGTCGCGGTGCGAACGGAATCAGCGTGCCGTCATAGTCCAGCAGGATCAACCGCGTGCGCGCCGTCGTGTACCGGGCCACGATCTCCCTGAGCAGTGGTTCCGTCAGCCGGCGGCCCTGCAGTTCCGTCTGCACGTGTTTGGTGGCCATCAACCGGTCCATAAAATCCTGTGCCCACCGGAGGATATCATACCGCTGCAACCGCCTGCGCATGGTTTGAATGCGCTCCCGCTGTTCCCGTACGGTGAGGTTCAATGCGGTACGCAGCGTTTCGACCATCTGATCGACGTGAAAGGGATTCACACGTAACGCTTCCCCGAGTTCCCAGGCCGCGCCCGCCATCTCACTGAGAATGAGCACACCCCGATGATTCGTACGTGCGGCAAGATACTCTTTGGCGACGAGGTTCATACCGTCCCGGTACGGTGTGACCATCATGACATCGGCCACCCGGTAGAGCGGCAGCAGTTCCTCCCGGGAAAGCGCACGACTGATATACCATACGGGAATCCAGTCCAGCGTGCCGTACTTGCCGTTGATCGCACCGACGAGTTGATCCACCTCGTCTTTCAACTGCTGGTACTGTTCGATTTCAATACGCGACGGGGCGCCGACCAGGATCAGGGTGACCTTGCCCCGGTATTCGGGGTATTTCTCCAGAAAGGCATCGAACGCGCGCAATCGTTGTGGAATGCCTTTTGTATAATCCAGCCGATCGATGGACAGAATGATTTTGCGCGCGCCGACCTTCGCACGGATGCGTTCCATCGCACGCCGCAGTGTCTGCGCCCGCACCGCACGACAGAACTCTTCGTACTCGATGCCCATGGGAAATGCGTCCACCTGGACAAGCCGGTCCTGAACGTGGATCTGACCGAGTTCGTGGTCATACCCGATCAGATGTCGAACAGACGAGAGGAAATGGATGACATAATCGTACGTGTGCATGCCCACAAGATCGGCACCGAGCAGGCCTTCCAGGATCTCCTGACGCCACGGAAGTAACCGAAAGATCTCGAACGATGGAAACGGTATATGCAGAAAGAACCCGATGACCGCGTTCGGCATGATCTCCCGCAACAGCCGGGGTAACAGCATGAGATGATAGTCGTGGATCCAGATGACGTCCTCCGGTCCGGCGACGGTCGTCACCGCTTCGGCAAACTGTTCGTTGACCCGCTGATATGCCTGCCAGTAAGTATCATCGAACACGGCATACGTCGAAAAATAGTGAAACAGCGGCCAGATCGTGCGATTGCAGAATCCGTAGTAAAACCGCTGGACCTGGGTCCGCGTGAGAAATACCGGGTAACACCGCCGACGGCGCAATCGACGAATAAGTTGTTGCCGTTCTTCCGCATGAATCTGTTCCGCCGCGATGCCGGCCCAGCCGACCCAGCGGCTGTCGTATTCCTGATAAAATGCCCGCAGACCGGTGGCCAGTCCTCCGACACTCGGATACAGCCGGAGTTCCCCCCTGCGTTTCGCCACTGTCACGGGTAACCGATTGGATACAATGATCAATCGACGCATATGCACACATCCGACTGGGATCGGGACAGGCAATGGGACATGCGCACCACCGGATCCACCGATATGCCGGTGGCCACCGGTCTCAGGTCCCAGGTGTCAGGTGTCGGGTCTCGGAGAAACCGGCATCTCCGGGACGGAGACATCGCATGGCCGAATGGGCACCTGCGGTGTCCCATTTCCTGTCCTGATCTCAGATCCGAATATTGAAAATTCGCCGGAGGGCCGGAACGATCGTAGCAAAGCCTTTTTCGTCTGAAAAGCCCACCCCCCACCCGCGACCTGTGACCGGTGACCACCGGCACCGGACACCGGATCCCGGTATCGACCGGCCCATCCGCGCATCCGGCGCATCCCCTGTCCCATTGCCTGTCCCGATTTCAGGAGGCTCCATTGACTTTCCCCACCGGGCCGCATACACTGTGTGCGGACGTATCCACGAGGTTCCCGCCATGGGCACGATTCACCCGCACGTATTCCGGGAATATGACATCCGTGGTGTGGTCGATCGGGATATCGATACGGATTTTGCCTACCGCCTGGGACGCGCGTTCGGAACGTACATCCGCCGGCAGCGGGATACCGTTCGCCTCGCCGTCGGCCGGGACTGTCGCCACAGTTCTGATGTGCTGTTCGACGCACTGTGTCGGGGACTTCAGGCTTCCGGATGTGACGTCCTCGATATCGGTGTGGTTCCCACACCGCTGCTGTATTATGCACTGTTTGTACTTCCCGTGCAGGGTGGCGTCCAGATCACCGCCAGTCACAATCCGCCGGAATTCAACGGATTCAAACTGTGCGCGGGCAAGGACGCGCTTTACGGCACACAGATCCAGGACGTCCGCAGGATCATGGAATCCGGCGATTTCATTGACGGTACCGGGACGTTCACGCGCGAAACCGGTCTGGTCGAGATGTACATCCAGCACATTGTGGACAACATCACAATGGGTCCCCGCAGGCTGCGTGTGGTCATCGATGCCGGGAACGGAACGGCCGGACCGGTGGCCCGTGCACTCTACACCCGGCTGGGATGCGATCTCACCTGCCTGTACTGCGATATGGACGGATCGTTCCCGAACCACCACCCGGATCCGGTGGTACCGGAAAACCTCCGGGACCTGCGTGGCCGTGTGACAGATATCGGTGCCGATGTGGGGATCGGGTTCGACGGCGATGCCGACCGTATCGGTGTGGTCGACGAGCGCGGCGAAATCATCTGGGGTGACATGCTGTTGCTCATCTATGCCCGGGATCTGTTGCGTGTCCAGCGGGGTGTTCCCGTCATCTTTGAGGTCAAATGTTCCATGATCCTGGAACGGGAAATCGAGCGCCTGGGCGGTATTCCCGTGATGTGGAAGGCCGGACATTCGCTGATCAAAGCGAAAATGCGGGAACTCGCTGCCCCGCTGGCCGGCGAAATGAGCGGTCACATGTTCTTCGCCGATCGGTATTACGGGTACGACGACGCCATCTATGCCGGTGCACGATTGCTCGAGATCCTCTCGCATACCGAACGTCCCCTGTCCGCGCTCGTTGCCGATCTGCCGCAAACGGTGGCCACGCCGGAGATCCGGATCCCCTGTCCGGACGACGTCAAGTTCCGGGTCGTTGCGGACGTCACCGAGACATTTCGCCGGCGCGGGCTTCCGCTGGTGGATGTGGATGGCGTACGGGTGAAATACCCCCACGGCTGGGGGCTGGTCCGCGCATCCAACACGCAACCGGCGCTGGTCCTTCGATTTGAAGCCCTGTCCGGGGAGGAACTGGAAGCCATCCGGACGGACATCATGCGGGTGGTCCGGGACGCACTGCACCGACACGGCGTCGAGGCGCAATCCGGAAAACGGGCTGCGGATTAAGTACGGCGAATTTCGAACGGCGAGTGGGTGGATTTTCGCGTGTAAAATTCAAAATTCACCATTTGTTATCCTGAATCTCTCGCGGCGCATTGAGGCGGATATGGAAATTCGAGGCACACTCCAGACCACATCACTGCCCGATCTCATCCGCTGGTTGAGCGAGACGAAACAGACGGGTACGCTGGTGTTTCAGATCGGTCCGATCCGAAAAAAATTGTTCTTCCGCGACGGTGAACTCATTTCCGCCGCATCGTCGGACCCGCGGGAATTCCTCGGACAGTTTCTCTTGCGGAAGGGATGGATCGCCGAAGGACAACTCATCAAGGCGCTGGAAGAACAGATGCAGTCCGGACGTATGCTGGGACTCATCCTCGTTGAAAAGGGGTGGCTGACCGAACAACAACTCAAGGAAGCCCTGCGCGAAAAAGCCTGCGATACGATATACTCGCTGTTTATCGCCGAGGACGCGACGTTTGAATTCCTGCCAGGGGAACTGCCCACGTATGAAATGATCCCCATCGGACTACCCGTGCATGCGATTGTCATGGAAGGCGTGTACCGCAAGGACGAATGGCAACGGGTGCAGCAAACGTTTCCCGCGATGGAACGTACCATCCTGCGTCGTGTGGAAGGGGTCCCCATGCCCTCTGAAATGAAACAGGACTGGATCGTGCAGCGGGTATACCGTACGATCAACGGCCGGCGTTCATTGGGAGAGATCGCTCTGATGCTGTATGAACTGGACTTTGATGTCATGCGTATTGCCCTGCGACTGTATGAACACGGTCTGGTAGAAATCGTCGGAGAAGTCACGACCACTGACGAGTCCGCCCGCACGCAATTACCCCTGGAAATGCTGATCGAAGCGTGTCAGACAAAACTCCGGGAAGACAGAATCGTCGAAGCCATTCGCATGATGGAATTCATCGAGCGGCACTATGCCGATGTCACCAGTGAAGTGGAAACCCTGCGCACGCTCGTATACCGTAAGGTCATGGAACAGTTTCTCCAGGAGTTTCCACTGACCGCCGTCCCCCGATTGAAGGTCAGTATGGACGAACTGATGCAGTTTCGTCTGGATCCGATGACGGGGTTCCTGGCCACGCGGATCAACGGCATTTACGATATCAAGACGCTCAAGAACCTGGTGCCGGTCCCCGAAGAACGGTTTTATGTCATGCTGAAACGTCTGATGGACCTGGGTCTGGTGGAAATTCAACGTCCGACACAATAGGCCATGCAACCGATACGCACGTTTCGTCTCTGGGAATGGCCGTGGCAGTGGGTACGGGATCTCGTACCCCGGGTG
>CAZIRO010000082.1:0-12175 GCA_964541595.1 uncultured Acidobacteriota bacterium | reverse complement strand
ACAGATACGCCACTCCGTACTTCGCATACAGCGGCATCTTCAACTCCCGGTCCTTACTCCGGGTCCCCGGTGACAATACTTCACATACCCAATCCGGAGCGATTTCGACCCGATGACCTCTGGGTAACATGGGCATCCGTTCCCGGCGCCACCCCGCCAGGTCCGGAACCACCACTTCCACGTCCCGCATAAGGTGGACTTCTGGCTCGACCATAATCCACCATCCCCCTGGTCCGCTTTCGCCACCGTCGTCATATGCGAGGCCGATTCTTTGCACCAATCTTGTCACGACACGAATGTGAGGGATCGTCGGACGCGGCTCCGTATAAAGTTTGTCGCCAATAATTTCTCCTGTTAAACCCTCGGGCAATGCACATAACTTGGCATAAAGGCTCGATGTGGGTCCGGATGCATTTATCGAGGTCTTTGCAAGTGCTTTTCCCATCACCACGGCTCCTCGACCACCGAAGTCTGTCCTTTATATCCGCCGTATTACGCCACCCACAGGTCGGCCAGGCGGAGGACGATAGCATCAAACGGCGGAATGCGTGCCTCCGCATCCCCTTCGTATACCCCCAACGCCGTCCATTTGCCCTCCTTCAATTCGTACGCCTCCAATCGTTTCACATCCGGATCAATCAGCCACAGATACGCCACTCCGTACTTCGCATACAGCGGCATCTTCAACTCCCGGTCCTTGCTCCGGGTCCCCGGTGACAGAATCTCACACACCCAGTCGGGTACCACCTCCACACGGTGGTCCCTGGGCGGATTCGGCATCCGTTCCCGGCGCCACCCCGCCAGGTCCGGTACGACGACTTCCACGTCGCGGACAAAATGAATCTCCGGTTCCGCAACGATCCACCACCCTCCGGGACCACCGATGCCTTTGTTGAACGGCCCGTGCAGCTCACCCTGAAGTGCGGATCCAGTCCAGATATGCGACCACGCCGGCCGGGGTTCGGTATACAATCGACCGTTAATGATCTCGCCGGTTAACCCCTCCGGCAATGCACACAACTGCCCGTAAAGACCCGCTGCCTTTGTCGTCTTGACCTTCGCTACCGCCACTGTCCGCCTCCTTTTACTGTCCATCCACTTACTGTCCACCTACCGGCCACCGTGCTTCCCCTCATCCCACCCACAGGTCGGCCAGGCGAAGGACGATGGCATCAAACGGCGGAATGCGTGCCTCCGCATCCCCTTCGTATACCCCCAACGCCGTCCATTTGCCCTCCTT
Source organism: uncultured Acidobacteriota bacterium (assembly GCA_964541595.1). Lineage (GTDB taxonomy): Bacteria > Acidobacteriota > HRBIN11 > HRBIN11 > HRBIN11 > CAZIRO01. Next base: position 10,935 of record CAZIRO010000082.1, on the reverse strand, counting down.
CAATTCGTACGCCTCCAATCGTTTCACATCCGGATCAATCAGCCACAGATACGCCACTCCGTACTTCGCATACAGCGGCATCTTCAACTCCCGGTCCTTGCTCCGGGTCCCCGGTGACAGAATCTCACACACCCAGTCGGGTACGACCTCGAACCGCTGGTCCCGTGGTAACGCCGGCATCCGTTCCCGGCGCCACCCCGCCAGGTCCGGAACCACCACCTCTACATCCCGGATAAAATGCACCTCCGGCTCGATGACAATCCACCACCCCCCGGGACCGTCCACACCTTCATTAAACGGAAAGTGCAACTTACCCTGAAGCGCAGACCCAACCCAGATATGCGGGCCTGCCGGGCGGGGTTCGGTATACAACCGGCCATTGATGATCTCTCCCGTCAACCCCTCCGGCAATGCACACAGTTTCACATACAGGTCAGATGTCTTCCGAACGGTTGCCGACGGTGCCTTTGTTGTTGTCTTTGGCATGATGCATCTCCGTATCCCGATAGCATACTCCACGACCCGATTCAGGCGCAAGATGCAGATGATCCCGGGATCGGGACAGGAAATGGGACAGGGGAACCACCGGATCCGCAGATATGCCGGTGGCCACCGGTGTCAGGTCCCGGGTCTCAGGTGTCAGGGCTCAGGGAGAGCGACATCGTATCGGAGGGGGACAGCGCATGGCCGAATGGGTATCCACAGTATCCCATTTCCTGTCCCGATTTCAGGCAGAACGTCACGTCTATGCAAGATGCAGGGGCGACCGATCCGGGGTCGCCCGCGATTGCGCACATCCTGAAGGCGCGGCAATATTTCGTACCCGCAGGAACCCGTCGAGGCACGGGGTGTTGCCCCGGGAACGTGGGATCCCGCCGTCCCCGGTGGAGTCATGTGCATGTGCGGGGTTCTGCTACCTGTTCCGGCGCGGGTTCCGGGAGTGACCGTCGGAGGTGCACCCGGTTTCACGATGCAGGAGCCGGGGTCGGCATCGTAAGGGCACGGGCTTTTTCATATTCACGGTTCAAAAAGTCCGACCGCAAACCGACCGAGATGAACGCGTTCGGCATGGTAACCGTATACCGTTCCCGAAAGAGCAGATCGGCAAAGTCGGCCAGACGGTGGCGGACGATCGCCCGCCAGGCACCATCGGCCCGTTCGATTGCTTCGACCAGCAGTGTTGCCTCGACCCCACCCAGACTGAGGATGGCCTGATAGTACGCATACAGGGGATGCATGAACGTCGGACGAATGTATGGCGTCGATTTCAATGCACGTTTCAGATAGCGGATCTTCTCCTGCCAGACAGTTTCGGGTTCCATGGCTACGTACTGGAATGGCGTTCCCGGTTTGGGAATCAGACAGTTGAAACTCGGTCGAACCACCAGTCGCCCCCCCATGCGATCGACGACTTCGGACAACCTGCGCAGAATATCCACCGTCATTTCCAGGTCTTCCCACGTTTCCCCCGGGAAACCGATAATGTAATACAGTTTCACCGACCGGAACCCGTATCGAGCGATGGTTTCCACCGCACGGACGAGATCGTCATTCGTCAGGGGTTTCCGTACGATCTTACGCAACCGGTCGCTACCGGTTTCCGGTGCCATGGTGATGTTCCGTTTCCCCGCACGTCGTAACAGCGCGAGCAGTTCCTCGTTCAGCGTATCGATACGCAACGAACTGACTGTCACAGACCGACCCGTCTCGACCAGCCAGCGCAGCATCGGAATAAACTCCGGATGATCCGCCGGCGACCCTCCAATCAGGCCCACGGTGGCATCCTGCGGCGCGTATGTATGCACAACCTCCTGCACCTTCTGTAACGGTGCAAACCGCAGGTTGTGGTTATACCCGATCCAGCAGAACCGGCACCAGTGCACACATCCACGCATGATCTCGATCAGGAACGTGTTGCCGAACTCGGTATCCGGTGTGAGAACACATGAGAACGGCGGCACGTAGTCTTCGGTACTGCGCACAAACTGTGCCACACGGAGATTACGGCGCAGGGTGTCCGGGTCGGTTCCATGGATGCCCGGCACGTAAAACCCCGGATGTTTAGCCAGGAACGCCAGTCGGTCGGCCTTCTGCCGGAACCCGAACCAGGCCTCTTTCAGCACAGGCAACAGCATCTCGGCGTCCCCGAGTGCGAACACGTCCACGAACGGCGCGATCGGCAGGGGGTTCATCCAGGCACAGGGACCCCCGACGATGACCAGGGGATGGCGTTCATCCCGATCGGCCGCATATGGCGGCAGATGCACAAGCCGCAACAAACGCAAAAGCCAGACGTAGTCAAACTCAAAGGACACCGAAAACGCAACGATATCGAACGTATCCACCGGCCGCTGCGTTTCCAGAGTCAGCAACGGCGTGTGTGAACGACGGTAGATCGCCTGTTCTTCCGGCGGCGGCAAAAAGAACCGTTCACACAGGAAAAGCGGATCCATATTCAGCCAGCGGTAGACCGCCTGCAGACCCAGATTGGACATGCCCACGTGATACGTGTTCGGATGCGCCAGGGCCACCCGACACCGGGCATGCGTTTTGATGGGAATCAGGATCCGTTCCCGCTGACGTTGTTTCTGTAATGCCTGTACAAGTCGATATGTCATGTTCCAACGGTATCCGAACGATTTCCCGAAAGATTTGATCGCCGGGTTCGCGATCAGAACTGCGGTTGACTTTTCTGCCACGTACTCATGGGGACGGTCCCTTGATGTTAGGCCGATCGCAATGCCACGGCAACCGGGAACAGAACCGAAATCGGGGCAGGCAATGGGACAGGGGATGCACCGGATCCGCAGGTGCACCGGTGGACACTGGTCTCAGGTGTCGGGTGTCAGGTGTCAGGTCCCAGGTGGCAGGTATCCGGGACGGGAGACGGAAAACAGGGGACGGGGCATCGCATGGGCCGGGGACATCGCATGGCCGCATGGGCACCCACGATGTCCCATTCCCTGTCCTGATCCCAGGGATCGGGACATCCCCCCTGCCCCAGCCCCCGCACCCGGGACCTGATACCTGGGACCTGATACCTGACACCCGAGACCAGACACCTGCCCTGCAATTTGACTGGAACGGACAACGCGGGATAGGATCACGCCAGGCATCCCCGATCGGAGAAGCGGCATCATGCATATCGTCATTATCGGTGGAGGGATCATCGGTCTGGGCATTGCGGATGAAGCCCTGCGGCGCGGCTGGCGGGTGACCATCGTGGAAAAAGACACGTGCGGTCGCGCTACAAGCCGGGTGGCCGCCGGCATGCTCGTGCCCCTGGCCGAGGCCCAGTTCGGTGAGGAAGACATCTACCGGTTGAACGCGACGAGTCTGGAACGGTATCCGGAATGGGTCGAACGCCTCCAGCGGGAGACGGGGCTGGACCTCGCGTTTCAAACGCGCGGCACGCTGATCGTTGCCCGGGATGCGGATGAAATGGGGTACATCCGTCATTTCTTTGACCTGTACCATCAACTGAATCCGGAAGTCGAACTCCTGACCCCCCGCCAGGCGCATCAGCGGGAACCCGCATTGTCTCTGGACATCGCGGGTGCGCTCCTTTCTCCACGGGACTATCAGATCGACAACTGGCGGTTGCTGGAGGCGCTGTTGCACACCGTACGTGCCCGGGGCGCCCGCATTTTTGAACACGCGGCGGTGACTCGTGTTCATTTTAACGGCGACCGGTGCACCGGTATCGAAACTCCCGCACAGCGTATCGAAGGCGACGTTTACGTGCTCGCTGCCGGACCCTGGAGTGACCAGATCGCCGGCCTGCACGAGCGACTGCCCCTGCCGGTACGTCCCGTGAAGGGACAGGTGATCATCCTCGTACCCACGGAACTGGCACCGCCGCCGGAATACGTCATCCGGGGCATGGAGGCCTATCTCGTGCCGAAACCGGACCGTCTCATTGTGGGCGCCACGCAGGAGGAGGTCGGTTTTGCTCCGCATCCGACGGCCGGAGGGATCTATGCCATTCTGGACAACGCCTACGAACTCGTGCCCGGCATATGGGACATGGTCCTGCGCGACATCCTGGTCGGCTTCCGTCCGGCCACACCGGACCACAAACCCATCCTCGGCCCGACCCCGATCGAGAACCTGGTCGTGGCCACGGGCCATTTCCGGCACGGGATTCTGCTCATGCCGATTACGGCGGAACTTGTGGTGGATTATATTGCCACCCACCGGATACCGTCTCTGATGCAACCGTTTTTGTATACGCGATTCACGGAGGCACCCCCGACCGGTGAGGTATCGGGCGGGACCCACCATGCATCCCCGGATCAGCGTGATCATCCCGACGTATAACCGGGCATCCCGACTCGCACAGGCGATCGAATCCGTACTGGCCCAGACGTTTCAGGATTTCGAACTCATCGTGGTGGACGACGGCTCGGCGGACGATACACTCCAGGTCGTCCGAAGGTTTGCAGACCGTGTGCGGTACATCCGACAGCCGCATCGGGGGGTCAGTGCGGCCCGCAATACCGGGATCCGTCACGGTCGAGGGGAGTGGCTCGCATTCCTCGATTCGGACGACCGGTGGTTGCCGCACAAACTGGAACGCCAGATGGCCGCACTGGAACAGACCGGCCGAAAGATCTGCTATACGGACGAGATCTGGATCCGCAACGGCTGTCGGGTGAACCCGCGTCGCCGCCATCGGAAGTACGACGGCTGGATTTTTGTCCACTGCCTGCCGCTGTGCATCATTTCACCGTCTTCCGTTGTCATTCATCGCCGTGTATTCGAAACCGTCGGTCTGTTCGATGAAACCCTGCCCGCGTGTGAGGACTATGATCTCTGGCTGCGCATCACTGCACGGTATCCGGTCACATTTCTGCAGGAACCACTCATTATCAAATACGGCGGACACGCGGACCAGCTGTCCCGCCGGGTTTCCGCGCTGGACCGCTACCGTATCCGGGCACTGATGCGCATCCTTCGGGATCCGGGTCTCCGGCCGGAATGGCGCCGGGCCGCCGTGGAGGAACTCATTCGCAAAACCCGGATCTATCTGCAGGGATGCCGTAAACGGGGCAACTGGCCGGAGTACTTCACGTATACATCCTATCTCATTGACGCACTGCGTGTCGTCGCGTCGGACGGCCGTTCGGAATCGCCGACGTTCACTGTTGCCACAATTTCTTCCAGTTTTCCGCAAGGATCGCCCGGCGCACGGGTTCTGGAAGCGGCAACTGCCAGAACGTTTCCGCATTGGCCCGAATGCCCGGCACACCCGGTCCCGGCCAGTCCGACCCGAACACCACGCGATCGGCGATCTCGTTGAGACGCGGGAAATAGTCCAGCAACCGCTGCGGTGGGATCCCGGAAATGTCCAGAAACACATTCGGATGTCGCCGCATGAGAAAAAAGGCCGTGGACATCCAGATCGGCCGGCCCCCATGCGCCATGATGATGGTCAATCGCGGGAAATCCACGGCAATGTCATCAATATGCATCGGGTCACCGTACCGATTGCGGGCACCCGGAAACACGGACGTTCCGGTATGGATCATGACGGGAATTCCGGCATCCTGGCAGATGCGGTACAGGACTTCCAGCGTGCGATTCCCCTGCAGATACGCATTGGGATAACACAACTGGTGCGGCGGATGGATCTTGAACCCCCGCAATCCGCGATCGATCCAGCGACGAATGAAGTCCTCGGGATTCGGCGTAAACCGCGGATGGACCGATCCGAACGCGATCAACCGGTCCGGCGCCTCCCGGCAGAAATCGGTGACATATGCGTTGACCTCGTCGGTAAACCCCATGATATCCGGACTCGAATAGTTGATCAGGGCGATCGCGGCGATCCCCTCCCGATCCATCCAGCGCAATAGCGTTACCGGATCGTCCATCAGCACGCGCAGTTGTTCCAGTTCTTCTGGCGCTCGCCGCCGGGTCATGGTTTCCAGTACCGATGCATGCAGCATTCGCCAGGGCTGAATGTGCACGTGCATATCAACGATTGGCACGTCCATTGCTGTTTCCCTCCACTATCACAGGCAGAGGTTACTCTTCCGGGCACAATCGAACACGCACGAAATTGACAATTTCCCGCGCCAGCGCAACGGCTTCCCTGGCTGCGTGTTCCGTATATACGCGTGCAGGGATGCTGTCTGGAAGACTGTTCGGATACCGTGTAGGGATGTAGTATCCATCCAAAATGCTCCATCGACGGGCGCGTTCTTGAAACTCCGGTTCCCACCGACCGGCCTCGGTACACAGACGTTCGATCGAGTGTCCGAACACGATCTCCTCACCCTGTGCATAAATAAACGCCTTCAATGCCTTTTCCCCGACCTGCTGAGCCAGGAAACATGCGATATGGTATCCCCCGCGCTGTGCCAGGTCTTCCGCCCATTTCAGGTCTTCTTCTGCCTGTTCCAGCCACCGCATGCCTTCATCCAGCGGACTCCTTCTCATAGAGCACAACTCCTGTGTGTTCAATGTGACGTCCCCAGCTGGTCGTGCGCACAGTTTCCCACTCCTCCGGTGTATAACACAGGATATCGATATCCACGCCCAGGTTCAGGGTCGCATATAGATCACGCAACCGGTCCAGAAAGTCTTTATTCGTTCGCATAATGATCACCACATCCAGGTCTGTCCCGAGATCCCGTCGTCCTCGGGCGTAACTGCCGAAAAGGATCACCCGTTCGACTTCCTCTCGACCCGACAGGTTCTGCAGCAGACGTTGCAGCGCCCGTTCTAAACGGTGGCCGTATGCCGTACGTGCATGTTCCAGGCGTCCCATGGTCATCATCCGTTCTGTTTCATTTTTCGTGCTCGAATCTGATGAAACCATTCCAGGAGTTCCGGCCAGGAACGGGTGTTGGCCACATCTTCGGCTGTCAACCATCCCTTGCGGGCAATGCCCACGCCGTAGATATAGTCCCGCAGATCGGCACGACGGTGTGTATCCGGGTCGATACTGAAGCGGACACCCATGGACCGCGCCTTTTCGATCAGGGTCCAATCGAGATCCAGCCGATGGGGATTCGCATTGATTTCGATGAGTGTACCCGTTTCGGCGGCGACCTCAAAGACGCGGTCCAGATTGACGGCATACCCTTTCCGGCCGAGGAGCAACCGTCCGGTCGGGTGTCCCAGTATGGTCGCACACGGATGACGCATGGCCCGGATGATCCGTTCGGTCATTTCGCGTTCTCCCATCTGGAAGCGGCTGTGTACAGACGCGACGACGAAATCCATTCGTTCCAGCAGATCATCGTCCATATCGAGCGATCCATCCGGAAGGATATCGACCTCCATACCGCGCAGGATACGCACTTCCGGTATTTGTTGCTGTACCACATCCATCTCCTGCCACTGTTGCAACAACCGGTGGCGGTCCAGACCGTTTGCATAATGTGCGGCTGGTGAATGGTCGCTGATCCCGACGTACTCCAGACCGAACGCACGGGCGGTTTTGAGCATCTCCAGCAGGCTGTCCGCACCGTCGCTATAATGCGTATGCACGTGCACCACACCCCGGATGTCGGACCACCCGATCAGCCGCGGTACGGTACCCGCAACGGCACGGGCGATCTCACCACGCCCTTCGCGTACTTCCGGCGGCAGATAGGCCAGGCCGAGCGCGGCAAAGATCGGTTCATCCCCGATGTCCCGAGGCACGGATTCCGGCAACGCAACGGGCTGGCTGTCCCGCAACATCCGGATTCCGGACCACGTATACCCCTGTTCGACCGTCCAGTCGTGCCACTGCTGATTGTGTTCCCGGCTGCCGATCCAGTAACGTACCGCCCACGGCCAGTCTGCAGGCACTACCCAGACCAGGTGCACCGGAATCCCCGTGGGCACGACACGGAGTCGCCAGGTGGTGGCCTCCGTTTCCAGGACCTCCATCCGTATCGGTGCAGCAGTGATGAGTTGATCACGTACACGCGGGTCCGGTTGACCCTGCAGCAAAATGTTGATGTTGCGCACAACGGGACACCATCGACGGACACTACCGACGATCCGTACGGGTCCCGACCAGATCTGCTGTAAAAACGTCTCCAGCGCCTGCGCAATCGGATAGACCACGCCGAGCAGAAAATAGTCGCGCGTGGCCTCGTACTGTTCGATACCTTCACGAATCTTCTCCACGGTCCGGGGACCGAACCCCTCGAGTTGCGCAAGGGCACCGGTTTCCAGCATATACTTCAGATCGGCCACGGACCGCACACCGAGTTTCTGGTAGAGTACATGCACGCGCTGCGGACCGAGTCCCGGAATTTCCAGCAATTCCAGCAACTCCGGGGGCGTTTTTTCCCGCAGCTCCCGGAGTATCGGAGGAATCTCGCCGGTTTCATATACGGTCTGAATGACCCTGGCCGTCGACGCACCGATTCCCCGGATGGAACGCAGTCGGTCGGAACGAATGAGTTCTTCCAGGGGTTCTCGCACACGCTGTAACGCACGCGCCGCGTTTTCGTATGCCCGGACCTTATAGACATTCTCCCCGTGAATGGCCAGCAGCGTGGCGATTTCTTCCAGGATTTCAGCGATGACCTTCTTGTCGGGTTTTTGTGCCGGACCGGACATACCGGCTTCTCCGTCGGTGAAGTTCGGCAATGATAGAACGATCCACATCGGGCGGTCGCAGTCGGGGCAACGGCGGATGGAACCGGGGAAACGGACAGCGCAACTGTTCCGCAAGTTCATTATAAATGAACACGGCGAGTTCCGGCAGGTGAATCACGTCTTCAAAATTGTAGCGGATCAGGGCCTGCAACGCCCGATCGTCGCCCTCCTGATGCCATTCCCACAACTGTACGGCGATCCAGCCACCCAGCCCGTCCAGACCCGCACCGCGTTTCCAGCCGAACATGCGTTCGAGCTTTTTCAACCCCTCCGGCAGGCCGGCGCGGCGATACAGGGGTTGCAGATCGATATGCAAAAACGGCAGCTGCCAGTGGGGAAACGTCTGACGGATCATCTGCAGATCAAATCCCTGTCCCCCGAACGATACCATCAGACGTGCATCCGCAAGCAGTCGAGACAGCGCCGACAGATTACGTCCCGCCAGGAAACTATGATAAGCATTGCGAAACAGCACCCCGGCGATGGTCATCCGATATTGACCGGGACGGATCTGATAGGCCTCCACGTCGACGAACGCCGTGACCGACCAGAGATCGGGTATCAATCGCCAGCGTTCGGTCGCGGGAAAATTCCGGGCCAGCCATGAGATGTCCATCTCGCGCAGCGCATGTTCCGCCGCCGCAATCTGCCGGATCCATACGGACTTGCGCCGCGGGTGCACGGGGAGTTCGGGCAACGCATCGAGCAACGCGTCCCAGGAGTATATGCCCTGCGCCCAGAAGTGCCGTTCCTCGCGTTCCCCCACACCACGGAGAAAAATGAACGACCGCGTCAGCATGGTTGGCTCACTCTTTGTCCAGAGGCATCAACCGGGGCTGGGACACCCTGCGGATGCGATCCGGAGGCGCATACCCGAAATAGCGAAACGCGCGGGCCGTGGCCATCCGACCGCGCGGTGTGCGGCGTAAAAACCCGATCTGCATGAGATACGGTTCATAGATCTCTTCGATCGTCTGTTTGTCCTCGGAAATCGCTGCAGCGAGTGTGTTCAACCCCGCCGGACCGCCCTCGAATTTCTCGATCAGCGTGCGCAGCAGTTTGCGATCGATGTCGTCGAACCCGTATTCATCCACCTCAAAGAGTTGCAACGCCTGCAACGCCGTATCCAGTGTAATGTCCCCATCCGCCCGCACTTCCGCATAGTCCCGAACACGGCGCAACAACCGGTTGGCAATTCGTGGTGTTCCCCGGGACCGCCGGGCGATCTCGTATGCGGCGTCCGCGTCCAGACGCACATTCAGGATCTGTGCAGACCGCAGCAGGATCGTCCGCAGTTCCTCCGCCGAATAGTAGTCCAGCCGATGGACAATCCCGAACCGTGCCCGCAGCGGCGGGGTTAGCAACCCGATACGTGTGGTTGCACCCACCAGCGTAAAACGCGGAAGTTGCAGACGGATCGTGCGTGCATTCGGTCCCTGCGCAAGTACGATATCGACCCGGAAGTCTTCCATCGCCGGATACAGGACCTCTTCCGTGGCCGGGTGCAACCGGTGAATCTCATCAATAAACAGGACGTCGCCCGGCTCCAGATTCGTCAGAATGGCCACGAGGTCACCGGGCCGCTCGATTGCCGGGCCGGACGTCATTTTGATCTGGGTCCCCATCTCATGCGCCAGGATACACGCCAGCGTGGTCTTCCCGAGACCCGGTGGCCCGTACAGGAGGACGTGGTCCAGGGGCTCGCCCCGTTTTTTAGCGGCCGCGATATAGATTTCGAACTTCTCTTTCAGTTTGCTCTGACCGATGAAGTCTTTGAGATTCCGCGGACGCAACAGGTTGTCAAACGGGACGTCTTCCTGCAGCCGCAACGGCGTGATCGGACGGTCCGTCCACCGGTCGAGTCTACGAGAATGCATGGGCGCACTCGCCGTTTGTACAGACGTTTCGTTCCCTATTGTAGGCGGTTTCGTTCCGAACGACAAAAGCCCCCGCCGGAAGGGGACAGGAAGTGACGAGAGGAAAAGTAACGAGGGGAAAAGTGAAGAGAGAAAAAGTGACGCGAAGTGACACCGTGCATCAAAACCCTCGTCACTTTTCTGACGTCACTTCCCCCCTCGTCACTTCACTTGAGAAATGCACCCGTTGAGCCACTTTTCCCCTGAAATCGGGACAGGAAATGGGACACCGTGGGTACCCATTCGGTCATGCACTATCTCCAGCCCATGCGATGCCCCGTCCCCTGGCACCCGTCTCCCGTCGCAAATACCTGACACCGGAATACCCGACACCTGGGACCGGAGACCTGAGACCTGAATACCTGCCACCTGGCACCCGAGACCGGTGGCCACCGGCACACCGGTGGATCCG
>CAZIRO010000081.1:0-12184 GCA_964541595.1 uncultured Acidobacteriota bacterium | reverse complement strand
TAGCGCATGACCGCATGGGGACCCACGGTGTCCCATGGCCTGTCCCGATTGCAGAATGTCTGGTTTTCGGGGCCCTTCTGGAACAGCCTCACTGCGGAGCGTATGCATGATACGCCTGCCGGGGTTTTTCCGAATCGTCGGCACCTGGACCGCAATCCTGGGCGTCGGTATCGTTGTCCACAGCGTATCTGCCCCGCAACCGCACGTGGTCATTGGCCTGGATTTGAGTCGTAGCGTATCTGATACAACGTACACCCGGTTTGTGCAGATTGTCGACCAGATCACATCCGACGGAATCCCATGGGCACTGCTCACATTTGGTGATGATATCCACTGGCACAAATCGTTTGACACGCCGGATGCCCTTTCGCTGCCGGCGCACCCGACAGCCGCACGTACCCGGTTGTACGATGCCATCATGACAGCAATTCGAACACTGCGCGATCGGGATTCGGTTGTACCGGGTGTTATCCTGTTTCTGACCGACGGTGTGGATGACGGAAGCATCCTGACGCTGGACGATATCCGCATTGCGCTTCACATCTCAAACATCCGGTTCCATGCGATCGCTGTGGGACGCCAGCCGCGCGGGTATCGAACCCTGGCGCGGCTGGCGTACATGAGCGGTGGACGGGTATGGACGGACACGGACTTTTCGGTGCATGAATGGTCCACTGTTCTCGCATCCTTACGGGAATCGCGGTCGAACGCAGCATCCACCGCTTCGCTCGAACCCATCGTACCGGATTATCAATCGACGCAGACATCGGCACCATTTTCAAAAAACGTGCCGCCGGATTCGCGGAACCGTTCCGCACGGCCGTCGGCGTATCGGTCGACACGCGCTGCACATCAGGAGACCATGTCTCCTGAACCCGCACTCCCGGATCAGGAGTCGCCCATGGCACCGTCGATTCTGCATTTCACCGGATGGCTCCTCTGGGGCCTGGGTAGTGTGATCGTATTGGCCCTTGTGGCGCTGCTCTTTGTATTCTGGCGGCGTCGCAGAAGACGGTATCGGATCTGTCCGGATTGCGGGCACGCGCTGGAACCGTTGGCAATCGCCTGCCCGCAATGCCAGCGTCCCACCACTGCGGACACCGCGGAGGTCGAGGCAGTCCAGTATGCCTCTATGGAAACGTACATCTCCGAAGAGGCCATCGAGGCGCTGCAGCGTACGATGGTGCTTCCGCACGTGCCCGCATTGATCGTACAACGCGGTAAACTTGCCGGCACAGTATTCACGCTCCCCATGGAAGGCAAGGTCATTCTGGGACGGGCGCCGGACTGTGATATCGTATTGAACGACCCCACCGTATCCGCGTATCACTGCCAGTTGAAATTTGAAAACGGGCAGTGGCGTATCCAGGACCTGCGCAGTACGAACGGAACCTATGTCAACGGGCGCCGGGTCACGGAGGCCCTGTTGCGGCCGAATGACGTGATCCGTACCGGAATGCACGAGATGGTGTTCCGTCTGAAATCAGACGACCGGTCCGTTGCGCAGGCGGAAGAATCGATATAATGGTTCCCGTATGGGGCAAACACGTCTGATCGGCCTGACCGGATCGATCGCCACCGGCAAAAGCGTTGTGGCGCGGATCCTGCAGGCCGTATTCGATGCCGTTGTCATTGATGCGGACGCCGTGGTGCACGAACTCTTGCAGCATGATGCGGATCTGCGTGCGGCGATTGTTCACGTGTTCGGTCCGGATGTACTCCGTTCAGATGGCGCAATCGACCGGGAACGTCTGGGCCACATTGTATTCCGCAACGCGGCCGCACGACGTCGACTGGAACGCCTGGTGCATCCGAGAGTGATCGCGATAACGGGACGGCGGATACACGCGTTTCTCCAGGCCGGTGCCTGGCTGGTGGTGGGCATGGCGCCCCTGATGTTTGAAACGGGAACGCATACACGGTATCCCCTCGTTGTGGTCACGCACTGTTCGATGTCTACCCAGTTGCACCGTCTGATGATGCGTGACCGGATCCCCGAGTCCGAAGCCCGCATGCGCATTGCCGCGCAATGGTCGTCCGAACGGAAAGCGCGGCTGGCCGACGTCGTGATCGATACGGACGGAACCCTGGAAGAAACGTTCGGTCAGGTCGTTGCACTGGTGCATGCGCTCCGACCGGATCACCCGGCGCTGTCGCAATGCGCCCACCGTTTCGACCGAATGCGCCGCCTGATCACAGAAACCTGACCAGGGGGTCCTCATTGCGTCGGATCATGGTCCGTCTGTTTCGAACGATCGTTTACATCACCATACTCATTCTGGTGTTCGCACTCGGGTGGCTGTTCCGTGACTGGATGGAACCCGTACTGCGGTGGGAACAACCACGGAGCATCCAGACGGCACCCCCGCCGCAACCGATGCCGGAAACTTCAACCCGCACACTGGTACCGTTTACCGAACTCATCCGAGCGCTGCCCGCATCCTGGCCGGGATGGGAACTCGAAGAGGCACCCTACGGCCGATTGTTTCAACATCAGCAGTATGCCTATACGATGGCCCGTTGCGTCTGGAAAAGAGATGATGCGCGTGTGGAAATGAAGATCATGGACATTCGCAATGCACCGTTTATCACGGAAAACCTGCGGGAGGCGGCAGCGTTTCGTGAACGCACAACCGAACACTTCCGGGAGGGGATCCGTTCAAATATATATATCGGTTTTGAAGCGTATGACTACACCGAACGACGCGGCGAGATCCAGTTGATCGTATACGATCGGTTCTGGGTCGCCATCGAAGGATATGGGATTTCCGATCCGGCAATTCTGCGAGAAGCGCTGACGCGCATGCCCCTGCGCACGTTGCAACGATGGACCACAGAGTGACGGTGGATTTACGTGCTTTGCCGGCCATATTGACTTTCGGGGGAAACGGCATATACTATTCATCGTCCAGATTTCTCTCCGCAGGATTGGGCTGATGCGTTCGCAGTTACGCATGCGTTGGTTCTGGTTGTTTGCACAACGCATGCAACTCGTCCGCACCGTGAACGCCAGCACCTCGCACTGTCGTTAAACCCGCGCACTGTGTTTCGTCGATTCACTATTTCTCCCCCTGGCATGCGTTGAATCCCCCACTGAACGGAGGTGGACCATGGGGTGCTGGTGGACATCCTTCACACGCTAACCGGTGCATCGCTTCCCACTCACGGGCACCGCACGGATTGTCGGGTTCCTGTAGACGTGTGGATGCCGCAACGGGACCGGTCCAGGGCATCGGACATGATCGGAATCCCGTGCACGGACCGGATTGCCGTCACAATCACGCAATTCCCCTGGCGCATGTCTCCCGCTGGAGGTACGCCATGACGTTGCAACCGTTCGTCTGGCCGGTCATGTTGCGTGTTCAGGGACGAACTGTCGTCGTGATCGGCGACAACCCATCCGTGTGGGACCGGGCGACCACGCTGGTGCATTACGGTGCCCGCGTCCGTGTCATTTTTACGGGGGAACGGCCTGCACCTCCGCTACCGACGATCCAAACCGGCCGGATGGATGTACACTTCCGTCCGTTTCAGCCCGCCGATCTGGATGACGCGTGGCTGGTTGTCACGACTTTGGGTCCCGGTCCAGAAAACGGACGCATTTATCGAGAAGCACGCGCACGTCGTGTGCTCTGTTATGCGATGGACGATCCGGAACACAGCGATCTCATCCTGCCGGCCGTGGCACGATGCGGGCCGATCACGATTACGGTATCCACGGCCGGCGCCAGTCCGTATATGGCACAGGTGTTACGGGATCGACTTGCGACCGCGATCACGGAACGAGACCGGCGTCTGGTGGAATTTCTCGGAAAAATCCGTTCGACCGTATCGGCCCGAATCCCCGAATTTTCCGCCCGTCGCCGGCTATACCGCGCGGTGGTGGCATCGGACATTCCCGATCTGCTCATGACCGGTCGGGAACGGGATGCCTGGCAGCGGTTGCACGATCTGATCGCGCATTTCGCGCATGGAGAGGCACGTCATGCAGCGCACGGGTAAGGTCTACATTGTCGGTGCGGGTCCCGGTGATCCGGGACTGTTGACCGTACGTGCCATCCGCTTACTGCAGCGTGCGGATATGGTATTTTACGACCGACTGGTGCACCCGCTGATCCTGCAAATGGTACGGCCCGGATGCCGTCGGATCGGTGTCGGCCATACGGCCGGCCAGCCGGGGATCCGTTTGTCCGCACTTGTTCGACGTATGGCTGCGGCGTGCCGTCGCGGTGCGACCGTGGTTCGCCTGAAGGGCGGGGACCCATTCGTGTTCGGCCGTACGTGTGAGGAAATCCTGGCGCTGCAGCGGGAAGGCGTCCCGTATGAGATCGTTCCGGGTGTCACCTCCGCAGTGGCCGTACCGGCCGCCGCAGGCATTCCCCTGACCTGTCGGAATGCGGCGTCGGGATTCATCGTGGAGACCGGATGTCGGGCAGCCGGACGTCCACCACGGCTTGCATGGCTGCCGCCCGAGGCACGGATCACCCGTGTGATTCTCATGCCGCGCGTCCACCTGGGAGAAATCGTTCGGCAGTTGCGGATGCAGGGATATGCGGCACACACACCCGCAGCCCTGATCGAATCGGGAACCACACCCCGACAACGTCGCTGGATCACGCGGTTGGGTGATCTGGCAAGCGTTCTGGAGCGAGACCGTCCTGGTTCGCCAGTACTGCTCGTTGTCGGTCCGGCTGTCACGCATGCCCATCGCTGGCACCCGGAACGAAATCACCCGATCGGTCAGCGTGTATGGGTGCCGTGGGTGGACGGTCTGGGAACACCGCCGTGGATGGAATGGTGGGACCGGGGGTATGAACCCGTCGTGTGGACGTTCGGACGCATGACACCGGATCCGGACACGTGTGCGGACGTGATGCGTTCGGTCACACATGCGGCGCGCGTTCCCGTGCTCGTGTTCGCTTCGTCCCTTGCGGTTCGCACGTTCTTCCAGGGATTGCGCGCGATCCGTGCGGATATCCGCAGTCTCGCGCATGTCCGCATGATCGCCGGAAACCGGACGGCATACCGCGCGCTCATCCGATGGGGGATCCGACCGGAACGCACGACCGAAACTGCCGATCCGGTGTGGTGGCTGACCACGCCGCTGGACTTCGAAATGCCCCGGACGGATGCATCCCGCATGGTCATGATCGCGAAGCTGGTGCTGTATCAACCGCTTCCGGAACTCCCCGAATGCACATATACGGACGGGAGCCGACCGGGACTGCTCCGGTATGCACTATCGCTTTTGCCGGCCGGTGCCGCGCCATGGCCGATCATCGTTCGTCGACGCGCAGCCCGTGCACGGCTGCGGGATCTTCAGCGACCTATCGTCCCGGATACGGCATACCCGCACTTATCCATACGAACAGCCGCACATTCTGCTGTCGCTCAGGGAGGAGGACCATGACCCGGATTGCACCGCACGGTGGACAATTGACCGTACGATGGGCGTCTCCCCAGGAGGCCCAGGAGTGGCGTGCCCGCGCCCGATCCCTGAAGACCTGGACAGTTCGACCGGAGATCGTCCAGGACCTCTGGATGCTGGGTATGGGCGCATACAGTCCGTTGACAGGGTTCATGACGCGTGTCGAATACACGCATGTGCTGCAGGAAATGCATCTGCCCGATGGCTGGCCCTGGACCATTCCGATCGTGCTGGACGTCGACCGGTCGTTCGCCCGGACACTGCGCGAAGGGGAATGGCTGGCGCTGCGGGTATCGGACGGTTCCCTGGTTGCCGTGCTGCAGGTGCGGGAGTGGTTTTCCTGGGACCCGGACCTCTTCGCCCGATCCGTCTTCCAGACGACCGACACACGCCACCCCGGTGTTGTACGACTGCGTACCTGGGGGGATACCCTGGTCGCTGGCCCCGTCCGGGTGCTCATGCGTCCACGGTTTGGAAAGTTCCAGGCGTATTACATGGAACCCGAAGAAACCCGTGCCCTGTTCTGCCGCAAAGGCTGGTACACCGTCGTCGCGTTTCAAACACGCAATCCCATCCACCGCGCGCATGAGTATCTGCATAAGGTGTGTCTCGAACTCTTTGATGGTCTATTCATTCATCCGATCGTCGGATCGACGAAACAGGATGACGTGCCTGCGGAAGTCCGGATGCGCTGCTACGAAACCATTCTGACCCGTTATTATCCGCGCGATCGGGTGGTGCTCGCCATCAATCCGGCGGCGATGCGGTATGCAGGTCCGCGGGAGGCGGTATTTCACGCGATCATCCGCAAAAACTTCGGATGTACGCATTTTATCGTCGGGCGCGACCACGCCGGCGTAGGGGGATTCTACGATCCCTGGGCAGCACAACGCATCTTCGAACAGTTTGACCCCGACCGGTTGGGAATCCGACCCATCCGGTTTAGAGAAACATTCTACTGCCGGCGGTGTTTGTCGATGGCGACCGAACGTACATGCCCGCACGGTCCGGAAGACCATTTACAACTGAGCGGAACCCGTCTGCGTGAACTTCTGCGCTCGGGACAGACGCCACCGGCGGAGATCACCCGGCCGGAGGTGGCCGACGTGCTGATGCAATACTATCAAGAGGCCGAACGGTCGCGCACGCCAGCCCATACACTCGTGGAGGTGGCACGATGAGTACCCGGGCAAAAACGGCCAGCATCACGTGGGATACGGTACTGCAGAAAAACCCCCGGGAACGGCTCAAAGCTGAAAAGGACCCCCTGCACATCCTGGATGAACTCGACGACCTCATCCGCCGGGGGTACGAAGACATTCCGGAAGAAGACATCGTGCGACTCCAGTGGTACGGGATCTCTCACGATAAGCCACGGATCGGGTATTTCATGGTCCGGATCAAGATCCCGAACGGCCGCCTGACTCCGGCGCAGTTGGCCTGTATTGCACGATTGGCCCGGAAGTTTGGCAATTACGCAGAGATCACCACGCGGCAGTGCATCCAGCTGCACTGGATCCGACTGGACGACATGCCGGACGTACTCGCGCAGTTGCATACATCTGGATTGACAACGCTTGGCGGGGAAGGCGATGCCGTCCGCAACATCACCGGTTGCCCGGTGGCCGGCATCGATGCTGACGAACTGTTCGATCCGAACGACGATCTTCACCGGCTGGTAGCGTACTTTTATGACGCCACGCATCGTGCATACTTCAACCTGCCGCGTAAGGTGAAACTCACGCTTGCCGCCTGTCCCGTATGGTGCAATCTGCCGGAAATTCACGATATCGCATTTATCGGAACGACGGTGGACAGCCGGCCGGGGTACGCCGTCGCGATTGGCGGTGGACTGTCCACGAATCCGCGCACTGCCCGTCCGCTGAACATCTTCGTAACGGGGGACCAGGTGGTCGATGTGGCACGTGCGATTCTGGACATCTGGTCCGAGACCCTGGAAAACCGGTTATCGTTCATCAAAGCGCGACTCAAATTTTTCGTTGACCGGATCGGCGTGGACGCCTATCGTGCGCGACTGATCGCGCGTCTCGGGTGGGAACCGTCCCCGGCGCCACCGCTGACGCCTCCGCAACGGCGACATTTTCACATGGGTGTGCACCCGCAGAAACAGCCCGGATACGTATACATCGGTGTCCCCGTAGTATGCGGTCGAATGCGCGGTGAACAGATGGAACAGATTGCGACACTCGCCGATGCGGAACATCTGGAAGTGCGCCTGACCCAGCGTCAGAACCTGATCCTGTCCAACGTACCGGAAGATCGCACGGCTGCTGTCATCGAACGGCTGCACGCGTGGGGGTTCCCGGTCGCTGACGCCAGTGAGATGCGGAAGGTCTCCATCGCATGCACGGGTGACCCGTTCTGCAACTTCTCGGCGGGATCGAGCAAAGACCTGCTGGAAGACATTCTCACACACCTGGAATCCCGGCTGGGACCGATCGACGACGTGGTCATCCATCTGGACGGCTGCCCGCACGCATGCGCACAGCACTGGATCGGGGATATCGGTCTGCAGGCGTCGTATCGTCGTCTGCCCAACGGAACGCTGGAAAGCGCGCTGATGATCATCCTCGGCGGCGGCATGCACGACGGTATCCGGATCGGGCGCGTCGTGGCGAAACGGGTGAGCATTTCGGATACCCGGCGGTATCTGGAAAACCTGATCGCTTACTACCGTGCGTCCGGCCCGTGGCCATCGTTTCAGGCATTCACGGCGGCCCATACGGACGAGCAGTTACTGCGTATCATGCAGACCGGACGTCCGGAGCCGGTACCGGAAACCGTTGCCGCTGCCGAAGGACAACCGCGGTTGCTGACCGTTCGGATGGGTGCACAGACGTGGGAGGTTGAAGCACCGATCCAGGTGCGTACGTTGCTCGAACGGTTGCAGATTTCTCCGGAAATGCTCGTCGTCGTGCGCAACGGCGAACGTGTGCAAATGGAGGACTGGCTCCATGCCGATGACGATGTGGAACTCATTCGGAACATTTCCGGTGGCATGGATGCAATGCACTGATCTGCCTGCCCGGCCGTTCCCCGAATCGTTGCAACGGAGGTGGACCATGCCGGACGGCCGTACGCATACGGCCGACCGCCCCGTCACCGCAGTCACCTGGGAGACTGTATGGAACAAAAACCCCCGCGAACGGATGAAACGGGAAAAGCACCCGCTGGACGTCCTGCAGGAACTGGAAGACTTCATCCGTCGCGGATACGAAGCGATCTCCGAGGAGGATATCGTACGCCTCCAATGGTACGGCCTGTACCACGATAAACCCCGCGTTGGCCACTTCATGATGCGCATCAAACTCCCGAACGGTCGTATCACACCTGAACAACTCGCCGCCGTGGGTACACTCGTCCAGCGGTTCGGAGATTACGCGGAGATCACCACACGGCAGGACCTGCAATTGCACTGGATCCGCCTGGAGGATCTGCCGGAGGTGTTCCATATCCTGCGTTCCTGCGGGTTAACCACCATCGGAGGTTGTGGTGATACGATCCGCAACATCACCGGCTGTCCCGTGGCCGGTATCGACGCGGATGAACGGTTCGACAGCACTCCGGAATTGCAGCAGCTCGCAACGTTCTTTTACGACCCGGAACATCGGGAATACTTCAATCTGCCGCGCAAACACAAGATCACCGTGTCCGCATGCGCGTATCACTGCAACTACCCCGAGATCCACGACATCGCCTTTGTCGGAACGTTCCAGAACGGACAACCCGGTTATGCCGTGTGGATCGGCGGTGGCCTGTCAACTTATCCCCGCATTGCGCGTTCACTCGGGGTATTCGTTCCGCGCGATCAGGTGCTCCCGGTTGCCCGCGCGATTCTGGACGTCTGGCGCACCGATCCGCAAAACCGCCTGTCGTTCGTCAAGGCGCGGTTGAAGTTCTTCGTGGAACGTATTGGTGTGGCCGCCTATCGCGCACGTGTGGAAGACCGACTCGGGTATCGACTGGCGGATCTGGAAACGGAACCCCGACCCCGGGGACGCAATTTCCACGTCGGAGTCCACCGTCAGAAACAACCCGGATACGTGTATATCGGTGTGCCCGTTCCGGCCGGTCGGCTGGATGCACGGCGCATCTTTGCGCTTGCCGATCTCGCAGCCCGCATGCAATTACAGATCCGGTTTAGCCAGCGCCAGAACGTCATGCTCACCCATGTTCCGGAACGGCAACTTCCCGAAGTGTTGCGATGTCTGCAGGATCTCGGGTTCCCGATGGCGGCTTCACCACTGCGTGCCCAATCCATCGCGTGCACGAGCGACCCGTACTGCAACTTCGCGTTGAATTCGAGTAAGAACCTGTTGCTCGACATCATCGATGATCTCGAGTCCGAATTCGGTCCCCTGCACGATGTCCTCATTGGCGCGGACGGTTGCCCACACGCGTGCGCGCATCACTGGGTGGCGGATATTGGACTGATGGCTTCATACCGACGGCATCCGGACGGTCGTGTCGAAAGTGCATTGATGATCATCCTCGGTGGCGGATATGGCCAGGAAGCTGCCGTCGGACGGGTGATTGCACGCCGTGTGAGTGTTCCGGAAGCCAAACGGTATCTGCGCAATCTGATCCGTGTGTACCGTCAAACGGGGCCATGGCCGTCATTTCGCACGTTTGTCACGCAGTACTCCGATGCGGAACTCCTGGAAATCATGCAGTCCGGCCACGTGCCCACTGTTGGAAGCTTGCCAGAAACGCACGATGCAGCGGTGCGGTCGCCGTCTGAACCGTCCAGAACCGGATAGCACACTTCCGGGGTATCCCGGGATCAACCGGGAGTTTGCCCGAAATGCCAGGACTCGATGCCATATTGCCCATCGGAGGGAGGACCATGCCGATTGTACAGATCGATGAACTTGAAGCATACGAACTTGCCATTGCGTATGAAGATCAACCGGCATCCGAATTGCTGCGCTGGGCACTGGAGACGTTCCATCCACGAATCGCACTCGCATGGAGCGGCCAGGCAGAAGATATGGTCATTCTTGACCTTGCCTGGCGTATTCGACCGGACGTTCGCGTGTTCACCATCGACACCGGGCGTCTGCATGAAGAAACCTACGCATTGATCGAACGCGTGCGCGAACGGTATGGCATCCAGATCGAGGTGGCCTTTCCGGACTACGCCGAGATCGAAGCCATGGTACGCGAGTACGGGGTCAACCTGATGTACCGTGCGGTCGAATATCGGCTCCTCTGCTGCGAATTGCGTAAAGTGCGTCCGCTGAACCGCGTGCTCAACCGGCTGGACGCGTGGATCACCGGCCTGCGCCGGGAACAGTGGGCGAGCCGTCAGAACATTCGCAAGATCGAGATCGATCACGACCACGGACAGATCGTGAAACTGAACCCGCTCGCCGACTGGTCACATGAAGAGGTCTGGGCATACATTCGGGAACACGACGTGCCGTACAGTGCGCTCTACGATCAGGGATACGCCAGCATCGGCTGCCAGCCGTGCACACGACCGATCCAGCCGGGAGAGGACCCCCGGGCCGGTCGGTGGTGGTGGGAGGTCAACGCACCGAAAGAATGCGGGATGCACTGTTCTCTGGAAACGGGCGGATTCGAAAAGATCATGGACGCCATTCTGCAGAAAGCCCGCATTCACCGACAGGGGGAATCCGAATGATGGTTCAGGTGCCGGGAATTCCCGTCACTTTTTTTTTCCCGCCACCGTGCACCCATGATCTGACCACCATGGGGAAGGCGTGTATGGGGATCGTCATTGTGGATCCGGTGGACATTGCGGTCCTGGCAGAGTACCTGCAACAACACGGGTGGATGCCGACGACCGTGGACGGTCAACCGGCGTTTCAGAAAGAGGTATCTCCCTGGCTGTGGCTGGTGCGTCTGCGTCCCCGGGTCGAGTTCATCTCCTGGGTCATGGACGACGCGCAGCCGGAACGGCATGCAGAGGGCCTGCGGCGATTGAAACGGGAAGTCGAACAGATCGCCGAAGCCGTGGGGTTCCGGCTGATGGATGCAGTGACGTTCTATTTCGGACCTTAGCCGGCAGGAACGGGTGCTTGCTCCAGCAGTTGCCGGATGTACCGGTCCCAGGCTTCCGAAGACGCATCCAGTACCACCGGGGGGTTGGCATACGCCGGAGTGTAGTCCGCAATCTGTCGGGAATGATACTGCAGGATAATGTCCGGATCCTTGAGAATGTGTCCCGTCAGTATCCCGAGAACACGGTCGTCCGGACGGATCACCCCATCCTGTCGCAACCGACGGATCCCGGCCACGGTGGCACAGGACGCCGGTTCGGCGCCCACGCCGTCCGTGTCCAGTACGGCTTTGGCATCGAGGATTTCCGCGTCGGTCACTTCCACGACCACACCCTGCGTCCACTGGATGGCCCAGACGGCACGTTCGAAGTTCATCGGGTTGCCGATACAGATCGCACTGGCCACGGTCTGTGGCGTCATCGTCACACGTCGCCAGCCCTGGCGATAGGCGCGATAAAACGGATTCGCACCGGCCGCCTGCACGACCGCCAGGCGGGGGACCCGTTGAATGAACCCGAGCGTGTGGGCTTCATACAGTGCCTTGGCAAATGCGGCGGTGTTGCCGAGATTTCCGCCGGGTAGTACGATCCAGTCCGGCGGGTCCCAGCGCATCGCCTCCAGGGCTTCCCATACGATCGTCTTCTGTCCCTGCAGGCGGAACGGATTGATCGAGTTCAGGAGCACGATCGGATACTGCTGCGTGGACGCC
>CAZIRO010000080.1:0-12316 GCA_964541595.1 uncultured Acidobacteriota bacterium | reverse complement strand
GTCGGCGGTTCGTACCGTTCGGCGGTCGGCGCTTCCACGGGTTCGGGGGGTTCCGGTACCGTTTCGGCCTCCTCCGTCGGTTCTGCCGGGGGGTGCATGAGTTCAGCGACGTCTTCCGACGTCATCAGTACGGTTTCCGCCGTTTCGATGCTCGGCACCGGTTCCGGGACAGCCTCCGCTGCTTCGGGCGGTTCTGTTTCGGGCAGGACCTCCTCGGCGAGTTCTTCGGCCGTGACATCCATCGGTGCGCCGGGTTCTGTCACCACTTCACCACGTTCAGCACCGAGCAGTATTTCCCGCTCTTCCGCAGAAAGCATCACCGTGGGTTCTTCCACCTCCTCCGCAACCGGTTCACGTTCGAGTACGCGCTCGAGTTCTTCGATCGGCGCAGCTTCCTGAGGCTCGGACGGTGCGGCTTCCGGTGCAACCCGAACGGGACGCTCGGCGGCGAGTTGTTTAATACGCTGAATCAACTCTTTGGGATCGAACGGCTTAACGATCAACCCATCGGCACCCACTTCCTGGACGCGCTGTTCGAGTTCTTCCCGACGTCCCTCCATCGTATCGTAAATCCCGGTCATCAGCAGGAAAGGCGTATCCGCGTATACCGCCCATTCCGGGTCTTTTCGCAGCGTGGAACAGATGGTAAATCCGTCCACGTCCGGCAAACGGGTGTCCGCCAGGATCACGTCCGGGTGCACCTCGCGGATCTTCTGCAACGCTTCCTGCCCCGAACTCGCCATATGGAGTTCAATCGGTTCGCCCTCGAGCGCAAGGCGCACAATACGCTGGATGGTGGTGCTCCGATCGGCCAGCAGGACTTTAATCCGTTCCATTCAATGCTTCCCGTTTACCCCGAAGGGCAGTGGTGGCATTTCCCATCGCCCCACCACCGGCGAGTATGCGTGCATCTTCATGGATACATTATCGAAAACCCCTGCGGGTTTCAAACGCGTATCGACGGAATGGTGCACAGCAGACGGCATATACCGTCCACCGCGAAGGGTTTATTGAACCTGATGCGGTTCGGGTGTCTGAATGGCGCGTACCCATTCCGGCGGCGGCGTTTTGGCGATTGGCCGCAGTTTCCCTTCCGTATATGCCCGGATGAACGCCTGAACGACCTTCGGATCAAACCGTTTGCCGGACAGCAACAGAATCCGTTCCACCGCCTTGTCCGGTGGCATCCCCCGCTGGTAGGGTCGATCGGTGGTCATGGCATCGAATGTGTCCGCTACGGCAACAATCCGGGCCACGAGCGGGATCTCTTCGCCGCGAATTCCGGCGGGATACCCGGTACCGTCCCAGTTCTCATGATGGTAGCGGATTCCCGGGAGTACGGGCTCGAGTTGCGGAATCTGTTTCATGATCTGGTACCCCCGTTCCGGATGCGTCTTCATGATGTCGTACTCGTCGCCAGTCAGCGCGGCCGGTTTTTGCAAAATGCGATCCTGAATACCGATCTTCCCCACATCGTGCAATAAACCGGCGAGATATACCTGTTCAATCTCCTGTTCGGAGAGATCCATGTGCTGTGCGATGATCCGGGCGTATTGACTGACCCGCTCGGAATGACCGCGCGTATAGGGGTCCTTGGCGTCAATGGCGGCGGTCAGCATGCGGATCGAGTCGTAAAACAGTTGCCGGTTCTCTTCCGCCTTCTGTTCCACCTGACGGATGTAGTCCTGGATTTCGTCCAGCAGACGGTTGAACGCCGCCTTGAGCATGCGGATTTCGTGAACGCCACGGACCTTCAGCCGCTGATGGAAACGACGCGTACGGGCGATCTCGTCCGTCAATTGCGCGAGTTGTCGAACGGGTTGCGCCAGCGATGCGGCGGCGATCAGTGCGAGCAGTACCGTAAGGACCGTCACACCGGCGGCCCACATGAGTCCCGTGCGTGCCATCTGGTTGATGATCATCTGGATCGTGCGCACGTCGTTTTCCAGGATGAGGAGGCTCCGGAGTTCCGGAATCGGTCGAGCCGTACCCAGCACACGCACGGTGCGATCGCCGCGCTGCAGCACGTAGTTTTGATTCTGTGGAGATACACTGCCCACGAGCGGATGTCCAGTCAGTCGTGCACCGACCGATGCCCACCGCGGATCGCTCGTCAGCGTGATCCGGTACGGGGGAGCCGCCTCGACCAGGAAGATATATCGACCGCGTTTCTGTTGCCGTTGAAACGGCTGTGCAAAGTATTCTCCCGAAATCAGGCCCAGCGTGACCACCGCACGGTGTTCGTCACCGTACCGATACCCCATGAGAAAATACGTCGCATTCTCCGAGGGGTGCACAATTTGAAACGCCTGTCCCTCCATGAGCGTGGCCACAAAGAGTTTCTGCCAGGCGTTCTGCAGATCGAGCGTGGTCACCCGTTTGCGATTGTACCAGTACTCTTCTCCCGTATAGGTGCGCAGTTCAAGGGCTTCCCATGGAACGTGGCGCAGCGTTGCACGAATCGCCATGCTGATCTCCCGCTGTCGCTCCTCCGTGGTGCGTTCCGTAATCGTTAAAAAGTACAGTCCGGTGGACAGTTCCTTGAGCCCGCTCATCGCAGAGGCGTAGTACTGCGTGAGTTCGCTCGCGAGGAGATCGGCTTCCGGAATCTGTTGCTCGCGAATCTCGTTCAGCAGGTATTCACGGCCGACATCGATCATCTTTTTGGTGCCGACAAACAGGGGGAATGTGCTCATGACGAGCAGCACGATCACGAAGATGACCGCGATCGATGCACCCCGAACCGATGGTGACCGGGTACGTGCTCGCATGCGGTCGCTCCAAACATGGCGTGGGTGGGTTCAGGATTTGAGTCCTTTCACGACGTACGCATGAATCTTCTGGCGCATCCCCTTGAGATCCTGGGGACCCAGGGGTTCAACTTCGACGAAGTCTTTGACCTGTACATATGTGTCATCGGAAATGATGATCTGGTTGGGTTGCGCAACAAACGCTTCCAGTCGAGATGCGATGTTGACTGTTGTCCCGAGTACGGTGTATTCCACACGTCGGGGAGACCCGATATCTCCGGCAACAACCTTGCCCGTATTGATACCGATACGTACCTCTACTGGTGGTGTGACCTGCTTGCGCTGATTGAATTGCTCGATACGGTGCATCATCTCCAGCGCCGCCAAAACGGCCCGTAACGCGTGATCGCGCTGCGGACGTGGCGCCCCGAAAAATGCCATGACCGCGTCGCCAATAAATTTGTCCAGCGTACCTTCAAACTCAAAGACCACGTCCACGAGCTCGGCGAGAAAATCGTTCAGCAGCGCGGTCAACCGTTTGGGTTCCATCCGTTCCGCACGTGCGGAAAATCCCACCATGTCAGCAAACAGAACAGTGACCTCCCGCTCCTGCGGTTCCATCAGAGAGACCCGTTCCTTTTCCTGGAGGATCTGTTCCACCACCGCCGGAGAGTGGTACCGCTCCAGACGCTCGCGCAACGCCTGTTCGCGCTGGATCGATTCCCGTAAACGTGCCTGTTCAATGGCCACGCCTGCCATGTTCGCCATCAGCGTGAGAAGTTGCAGATGCTGTTGCGTGAAACTGACCGTGCGGGTGATCGAGTCGACCACGATGACCCCGATCGAACGGTCCTGCGTCCATAACGGAACACACATGACGGACCGGATGCCGTGCATGATGATGCTTGCTTCACCGGAAAAACGCGGATCAACCTGCGCATCCAGTGTGAGTACGGCCACGCGATCGTGAAACACACGCCCCGTAATGTGCCGACTGATCTTGATTTCGCTCTCCTGGGAAGGATTCCGAAAACGGACGACTTTGGGAACCAGTGTGTTCAGATCGGGATCGTGCAGCATCAGAAACCCGCGCTCGGCAGGAATGTACTGGAACACAATGTCCATAAACGTGTTCAGCAGATCGTCCAGGGAACGGAATGAGAGCAGTTGCTGCACCACGGAAACGAGGACAGGTACGATATCGCGGGAGACCTCTTCAATGGGAACCTCGGGTTCTGTCTCCAGGCGGCCGAGCGCCAGGTCGTCGACGGAACGGATGATCGTACCCTCGACCTCCTCGGAGGGCTCGGCCAGACTGTCGTCCAGTTGCACGCGGTGATCGGTCAACCGCGTCACGCGGAGTGCAACATTGCCCAGCCAGATCTGTTCGTCCTCACGCAGTTCGTACTCCGTCACGAATCGGTCGCCGACACGAATGCCGTTCCGACTGCCGACATCGCGAATGAGCCAGCGGCCGTTTTCCTGCACGATCACCGCGTGGTACCGGGACACACTCAGATCGGGAATCACGACGTCGTTATCCAGCGCACGGCCGACACGAATGGGTGAACGGTCCAGCTGGAACCGATAAATCTGGCCTTCCAGTTCCCATACGAGGTCCAGCATGGTGACTCCGGCGCGCGGAGATACATGGTTCGTATTCAACTTACTGGATTTCTGCCCGACGTGCAATGTCAGCATGACCGGTCGTGTTCCGGAATGCGCGTATTGCCGGGATCGAAGTGCAGCACATTCCGGGATAAACGGATTCCACACCGCCGGAACACGACTGCAAAGTTCCACAATATTTCCACAAAATTTCCACATATTGTGGGAAACTATATAATACCCCCTATATATTGACTTATGGGTGTCGGAGATGTATAATTGGAGGAGACCGATGGTTCGATGCATGGGTCCGACCGGTCGGCGCAATGCAGGGCGTGATCCCGCGATCGAGCGGTCGAACCATCGGATCCCATACGGAGGAGGGGTGCATTATGGCAGATCAGGTGGATGTGCTTCCGGTGCAGGAAACCACGCATTCTACGGAACTTGATCACGGCCAGGCGCCCGTTCATCGGCAGCCCCCCATGGTTGCCCCGCATCCCGTATCACCAGAACCGTCTGCGGTTCGTTTGCCCATTCGACGATTCTATACACGGGAGGGTGTCGACCCGTTCGATACGGTGGAATATGAACTCCGTTCGGTACGGATCCTGAGCCCGGATGGCCAGGTTGTCTTTGAAATGGACGATGTCGAGGTCCCGAAGACGTGGTCCCAACTGGCCACCGATATTCTGGCCTCCAAATATTTTCGTAAAGCCGGGGTCCCGGACCGGGGACATGAATGGAGCATCCGACAGGTTATTCAGCGCATTGCTCACACGATTCGCCTGGCCGGGGAAGCGCAGGGAGGGTATTTTGCCACGCCGGAAGAGGCCCAGATCTTCGAGGATGAATTGAAATACATGTTACTGCATCAGATCGGTGCGTTTAACTCACCGGTATGGTTCAATTGCGGCTTATGGCACGCATACCGGATCGAGGGGAGCGGCGGGAACTGGTACTGGAATCCCCAGACGCAATGCGTGGAGCAAACACAAACGGCATACGAACATCCGCAGTGTTCCGCATGCTTTATCCAGTCCGTTGAAGACGATCTGATGTCCATCTTCGATCTTGTGAAAAACGAGGCCCGTGTGTTCAAGTACGGGTCCGGCACAGGAACGAATTTTTCGAAAATCCGCGGGTATATGGAAAAACTCTCCGGGGGTGGTACGTCTTCCGGATTGATGTCGTTTCTGGAGGTCTTTGATCGGGCCGCAGGAGCCACGAAATCGGGAGGGACCACGCGGCGTGCGGCAAAAATGGTGATCCTCGACATGGATCATCCCGAGATCGAGGACTTCATCTGGTGGAAGGTCAAAGAGGAAGAAAAAGCCTGGGCACTCATCCGGGAGGGGTATCCGGCCGATTTTAACGGCGAGGCGTACCGGACAGTTTCCGGCCAGAACTCGAACAATTCCGTTCGTATTCCGGACGCGTTCATGGAGGCGTATCTCAACGACGGGGTATGGGAAACCCGGTTGCGCACGACCGGCGAAGTCTGGAAGACGTATCGCGCACGTGATCTCATGCGCAAAATTGCCGAAGCGGCATGGCGTTGTGCCGATCCGGGAGTCCAATTTGACACGACGATCAACCGCTGGAATACCTGTCCAAACACCGGTCGCATCAACGCCACGAATCCCTGTTCGGAATTCATCTTCCTGGATGATACGGCGTGTAATCTCGCTTCCCTGAACCTCACGAAGTTCCTGCGCGAGGACGGCACATTCGATCTCGATGCGTACCGCCATGCGATCAACATCTTCTTTCTGGCGCAGGAGATCCTCGTGGATTTCTCTTCCTATCCAACGCGAAAGATCGCCGAAAACAGCCATCGATTGCGTCCGCTGGGTCTCGGATATGCGAACTTGGGTACGCTGCTCATGATGCTCGGACTGCCGTACGACAGTGATGCCGCCCGTGCCTGGGCAGGTGCGTTAACGGCCATTCTCACCGGACAGGCGTATACAATGTCTGCGCTGATGGCCGCGCGCAAGGGACCGTTTGCGGAGTTTACACGCAATCGCGAGCCGATGTTGAACGTCATCCAGATGCATCGCCAGGCAGCGTATGCGCTGGATGTGCAATATCTTCCCGAACCGATCGCGCGGGCCGCCCGGGAGGTCTGGGATACTGCGCTCACGCTGGGGCATCAGTACGGATACCGCAACGCGCAGGCGACCGTACTTGCACCCACCGGAACGATCGGTCTGCTCATGGACTGCGATACGACCGGCGTGGAACCCGATTTCGCATTGGTGAAGTTCAAAAAACTCGCGGGTGGTGGATACTTCAAGATCGTCAATCGAGCCGTTCCGCTGGCGCTCCGTCGACTTGGATACACCGAATCCCAGATTCGGGACATGATGGCGTACTTACTCGGGCACGGCACATTCGAGGGAGCACCCTACATCGATCGCGAAGCCCTGAAGACCAGGGGTCTGACTGACGAAGAGATTCGGGAACTTGAACAACGCATCCCGCAGGTCATGGACCTGGAATCGCTCTTCGTCCCCGGAATGATCCCTGAATCGACGCTCCAGCACCTCGGGTTCACCCCGGAACAGTATCAGCAACCCGGTTTTTCCCTCTTGCGTGCGCTCGGCTGGTCCGATGCGGAAATCGAGGCGGCAAGCGACTGGATCTGCGGTCATCAAACACTGGAAGGTGCACCGCATTTGCGCCCCGAACATTTGCCGGTATTTGACTGTGCGAGCCGATGCGGTCCGCATGGAACGCGGTATATTGAACCCATGGGCCATGTGCGCATGATCGCGGCCGTCCAGCCGTTCCTGAGTGGTGGTGTCAGCAAGACCGTGAACCTTCCGCACGAAGCCACCGTCGAAGATATAGAGCGTATCTATGTGGAAGCGTGGCGAATGGGCATTAAGTGTATTTCCGTTTACCGTGACGGTTGCAAAGCGTCTCAACCGCTGAGTACGGGTCGCAAGCGGGAAACGGATCCGGGGAGTGCAGTGAAACCGGCTGCCGGACCTGTCGACACACCACGACCTCGTTTGCAGCGTCGTCGACTGCCGAAAAAACGGTACGGATTTACCCAGGAAGCCCGGGTGGCCGGTCAGAAGATCTATTTGCGTACCGGCGAGTATGAAGACGGAACGCTGGGTGAGATTTTTATCGATATGCACAAAGAGGGGGCAGCATTCCGCAGCATGCTGAACTGTTTTGCCATTGCCATCTCACTGGGACTGCAATACGGTGTGCCGCTGGAAGAGTTTGTCGATGCGTTCGTCTATACCCGGTTTGAACCCCAGGGACCGGTCGAGGGTCATCCGCATGTGAAATTCGCCACATCGATCATTGATTATATCTTTCGGGTGCTGGGCATTGAATACCTGAAACGATACGATCTCGCGCATGTACCCCCGGAAGAAGCCATCAAGGAGTCCCGGCCGCTTTCTCCCCAAACAGAAGCCACCGACACTGCATTGGGAACACAGGGCAACGGTGCGGACGCTGGCGGAACCGTCGTCTATGCCGCGGGTGTCAATCAGCTCGCGCGTGCGGCCATGCGGGACGCACCGATATGCGACCGGTGTGGCCACATTACTGTGCGCAATGGATCGTGTTATCGATGTTTGAACTGCGGCAACTCACTGGGGTGTTCATGAGCAGCACGACGGGATCGTCGTCGTCCCGGAGGATGCAGTGGCCTCATCGTGAACGACGGGACGGCCGCATGTATCCCGAATTACCCGTCCATGTGACAGGACGTGGGTAATGGACGAGAGAATTGACCGGATCGTCGGGATCGTGCTCGGGCGAAAACGGTATACGCGGCTGGGCCGGGAGCCTCACATGGGCGCCCGATCTCCTGTCATTCTCTCTACGCACCCGCCCCTCCCATGCACCCCTGGTATGTGCACCCATACCGTGACCGCAACACACTCCCTCGCAAACCCCGCTTCATCACCCCCTGAAGCCCCCTGACACGTGGGCCCGCTTCCGCCCCCCGGAGCGGGCCCGCAGATTTTATTCCTGACCGTTGTCTTCCGAGGTCTGCGGATCCGCCGGCGTGTGTTCCGTTCCGGTCGAAGTATCGTCATCACGCGCCTGACCGTGTCCCATCGGGTATACGGGTTCGGCATGGACGATGCCTGCCGGTATCGACCGCACCTGGATCGCAAGGGGTTCGATCTCCGACAGTACGCGGTCCGATCCCACTCCCAGGTCGAGAAAACGACGTGCGGCCACGATCAGGCGACGTTCAAACGAACCCACCGCGTCGTTGTACACTTCAACGGTCTGACGCAGCCGTTCCCCGAGTTTCGTGAGGTACCCGGTGAAGGTCACCAGGCGGTCATACATTTGCTGCCCGAGGGCTTCGATTCTGCGGGCGTTTTCGGCCAGTTTGCGTTCCTGCCACCCGTAAGCGATGGCACGCAGGGTGGCCATCATCACGGAAGGCGTGGCGAGAATGACGTTCCGCTGGAATGCATATTGAAGCAGGTCCGGATCCGTCTTCAGGGCGGTCTGGAGCAGCCCCTCCACGGGCAGGTACATGATGACGAAATCGATGCGTTCGGAAAACTGTCGCCAGTACGCGCGTTCAGAAAGCGTGCGGATATGGGATCGCAGGGCCTGGACGTGTTCCCTTAAACGGTGTTGACGTTCGGTTTCATCCGAACAGTTCATGGCCTGAACGAATGAAGTAATCGGGACTTTCACATCGATGGGAACCACGCGGTCGTTCGGCAGTCGAATGATCACGTCCGGACGTTTGCGTTCCCCGGTCGTATCGGTCAGGGTCTCCTGAACGGAAAAATCGCAGTACCGGTCCATGCCCGCGAGTTCGATCAACCGCTGCAGATGTATTTCACCCCAGACACCGATCTGGGTCGGGTGGTGCAGTGTCCGCACCAGTCGTTCGGTCTCTTTGCGCAACGACTCCTCGAGGGTCATCAGCTGTTCGATCTGGGTCCGCAGGGTCGAGAAATCCCGGATCCGTTGTTTCTCAACGGTCTCCACGGAAGCCCGGACCTGTTCCAGACTCTCCCGGATGGGACCGATGAGTTGCTCGACCTGATGGCGGTGCTCGGTCATGGTCAGCGTGGTGTCCCGTTGCACGCGGTCCAGCAGTTGCCGTGCCTGTTCCAGAAACGATTGTTGCTGTCGGGTCAGGGCTTCTGCCGCAAGGGCCTGGAACGTGTCCCGAAGGTAGTGCTCCGCCTCACGGAGTGTCCGCACCTGCGTTTCAGCAGCCACGCGTCGTTGTTGCTCGGCAGTGATCTGTTCGCGCAATATGGCAATGGTCTGGCGATCGGTTTCGCTCTGGCGGGTTAACTGCTCGGCCAGGGTTTTCCATTGCACGCGTTCTTCATGCAGGTGCAGGATCTGACGGCGGTACCACCACCAGGTGACCATCCAGCCGATGAGAATGCCCAGGCACAGGGGGATGACCCAGGTCGCTTCGGGCGCCATGCAGTGGCTCCGTGCATTGTCTGTCTGCGGCTATGGTATGCGGTCCCCGACGGAGATGCAAGTCGTATTTGCAATCCTGAGATCGGGGCAGGCAATGGGACAGGAGAACCACCGGATCCACAGGTGTGCCGGTGGCCACCGGTCTCAGGTCCCGGGTGGCGGGTATCCGGGACGGGAGACGGAAGACAGGGGACGGGGCATCTCATGGGACGGGGACATCGCACAGCCGAATGGACACCGTGGGTTCCTCCCGGCCGTGCAATATCCCCGTCCTACGGGATGTCGGCCTTCCGTCTCCTGTCCCCCGTCCCCGAGGCCGGACACCGATGGTCAAGTGCCCAGTGCGCAAGCGGGGACAGTTCGGACTGAAATTCCCGGTGTTTCAGCAACCACCGCGCCATGTCCCCGGATAGAACGGTGAAGAATCCATACCGCTGCCGCAGGCGATCCACGGCCCGTTGCACCTGCGTCCACCGGTGGAGGTGTGCCCGCATGGGCGCGAGCAGTATCGGCGGCAGACACAGGGGCGCCAGATCGTCGAACGCCACACCGATCTGACGGATCGGCGGCGGACAGGCAACACGCGGGGCCAGACAGGTGCGCAACCAGGGGTATAACGCGCGGCCCAGCGCGGTGGGCCAGGGCAGGGGAGATTGCCAGATGCATACGGTCATGTCAGTGTACTGCCAGCGCACGGTCACGCTGCGGGCTACCAGACCGGCCCGACGCATCCTCCAGGTGACTTCCTCTACCAGCCAGTGCAGGATGCCCCAGAAAATGCGTGTTTCGGCCACGCTCACCGGAGGTGTCACGGTGCGGCTCATGCTTTTCGGCCAGGGAACCGGTGGGGTCGCACGGGGCGGATCTTCGCCGCGTGCCATGAGCGGCAGTACCCACCAGCGGGTGCCGATGACTGCGTGCAGGCGATCCGGTGCGGTGGTGAGAATCTGGCCGATACGCCAGATGCCGAGTAACCCGAGTCGCGCACGCGTGCGCGGGCCGATGCCCGGTAGCACGTCTACGGGGAGGGGTGCAAGGAATTCCGGTTCGCGTCCGTGCGGGATCCAGAACAGTCCCTGCGGTTTGGCGCACTTGCCGGCTACACGGGCGACCAGCATGGTCCGGGCCAGTCCTACGGTACAGGGGAGACGCAGTTGACGTGCAATGGTCTGCCGGATGGCGTCAGCGAGCGTGCGTGGATGGCCCCGGCTGGTGTGTACGTCCGTCAGATTCACCAGACACTCGTCGATGGAGAGGACATGCACCTCCGGAGAGAATCGCCGCAAATATGCGACGATTTCCAGAGAGGCTTCCGTATAGCGAGCGAAACGCGGCCGCACGAAAATACCGTCCGGACAGAGTCGTCGCGCGTACCACATCGGCATGCCGGCGCGAATTCCGCGTCGTCGCGCTTCATAGGAGGCACTGGCCACGACGCCCCGGTCCGGACCGGCCGGACTGCCCCCGACGATGACGGGACGTCCCCGCCATTCCGGATGGTCCCGACGCTCAACCTCCGCGTAGAACGCGTCCATGTCCAGGTAAAGCCACCAGGTCACACGCCGTTTCATGGCCGTCGATGTATCCGAACGGTGTGAGGATCACGCCGGAAGATGCCGATGACCACGCCCCATACTGTGATCTCCCGCAGGGACCATTCGCGATCCGCATGGTCCGGATGTGCCGCGTGCAGGCGAACGTGGTATCGATGCGGTTGCCACTGTTTGACCGTCCACCCTTCGGGTGTCGCGACGACGACAATATCACCGGGACGCACGGATACGTGGCGTTGAACGATCAGAAGGTCACCCGCACGGATGCCCAGGGGTTCCATGGAGTCCCCCATGACCTGCAGGGCGACGAGATCCCGTCCGTGTCCGAAACAGTCCGGAACGTCCACCTCGGTCAACACCGGCGTGACGTCTCGCGGAGGCCCGGCCGGTACGACGCCGACGCAGGGTAGGGTACGCCACCGGGTCCCCGGGGATACCGGAACGGTGTACCATGATGGAAACAGGACATGCATGATGGTCTCTCCCGTGCGGCATTGTCCGATGGGTGAAATTATAGTGAAATTTTGTGGAGGGATCAATCAGAGGTAGCTGAGATCGGGACAGGCAATGGGACAGGGGATGGACCGGTGGACACCGGGTGTCGGGTCTCAGGTCTCAGGTCCCAGGTCCCAGGTCCCAGGTCCCGGGTGTCGGGTGTCCGCGCATCTCCCCGTTGCAGATCTCGCAAGTAGTCAAGCAGTTCATTCCATACGCGGCTTCCGTGCTGCGCATTGCGAATCTCAATTTGGATCGGAATGCCGGCTTGCCGGGCGACGCGTTGAAGAAAGGCACTGATAAATTTTTCCTGTGCGATGTCCTCAAAAAAACAAACCACCAGAGTGTCATGATTCCTTTCATCTGTAGAGTTCATTCCCAATCTCCTCGCAGAATCCGTTGAGATATAGCAGAGCAGTTCAGTTTGCTGAAGAACGCTCCAGATCAGGGCATGTGTGCCGTGAA
>CAZIRO010000079.1:0-12382 GCA_964541595.1 uncultured Acidobacteriota bacterium | reverse complement strand
AGACCCGAGACCTGAGACCTAACAACCGGTCCATCCGCGCATTCGGTGCATCCCCTGTCCCATCGCCTGGCCCGATTTCAGCCATCACCGTTGTCTCCCATCCGGTCGCAGGCTATAATAGGTAGACCCTATCACAAGACCCGGACAGGGCCACGTCAGGAACCGCACAGACCTCCAGCATGAGGTTCATACGTATGCATGCACTTGTCCACCACTGTGGTGTCTTCGGTGTCTGGAACCATCCCGATGCCGCACATCTTACGTATATGGGCCTGTACGCCCTGCAGCATCGTGGTCAGGAAAGTGCCGGCATTGTGTCGGCCGATGGGTCTCAGCTATACATCCACAAGGGCATGAGTTATGTCAGTGATGTGTTCCGACCGGAAGACCTTGCCAAACTTCCGGGCACACTGGCCATCGGGCATGTTCGCTATTCGACGGCTGGCCAATCGTTTACCCAGAACGCCCAGCCGCTCGTCGCGCACTTCACCTGGGGCAGCCTTGCTGTTGCGCACAATGGCAATATCGTGAACGCTTACAGTCTGCGCAACCGGTTGGAACGCGAGGGAGCCATCTTCAGCACGACCACAGACACGGAAGTCATTCTGCATCTCATTGCCCGTTCCCGGAAATGGGATTTCATCGACGCCATCCTCTGGGCACTGGCGCAACTCAAAGGGGCATACACGCTTGTCATGCTGACGCCGGACACACTCATCGGCGTGCGGGATACATACGGATTCCGCCCACTCTGGCTGGGACGCCGCGATCAGGCATGGATCCTGGCATCGGAAACGTGTGCCCTCGATCTCATCGATGCGGAACCGGTGCGAGAAGTCGAACCCGGCGAGATCGTGATCATCAACGAGGACGGGATTCAGTCCCTGCGACCGTTCCCACCGACGCGGCGGGCGCAGTGTATCTTCGAACTCGTATATTTCGCCCGACCAGACAGTGTGATTTACGGCCGATCTGTCAGCGAATCCCGCCAGGCGATGGGACGACGGCTGGCGGTGGAAGCCCCTGCCGATGCAGACATCGTGGTTCCCGTTCCGGATTCCGGGGTGGACGCGGCGATCGGATACGCAGAGGCATCGGGGTTGCCGCTGAAATTCGGTCTCATTCGGAACCACTACGTGGGCCGTACGTTCATTCAACCGAGTCAGAGTTCCCGCACGTTCAGTGTACGTGTCAAACTGAACCCCGTCCGGTCCATTGTGGAGGGCAAACGGATCGTGCTCATCGACGATTCGATCGTACGGGGCACAACGAGTCGCAAGATCATCCAGATGTTGCGGCACGCGGGCGTTCGCGAAATCCATATGCGCATCAGCTGTCCCCCGATCATCGGTCCGTGTTATTACGGTATCGACACGCCGTCCGAAGAAGAACTCATTGCCAACCATTACGACGTTGCCGGAATCGCCCGATTTATCGGCGTGGACTCCCTTGCGTATCTGTCTCTAAACGGGCTACTGGAAAGCGTCGGCGATCCGGACGGACAGGCATTCTGCGTGGCCTGTTACACGCGTGACTATCCGATTCCCATCCAGGATGAATACGCCATTTTCAAAAAGGCCCGGCTCCTGCAACGGGAAATCACCGGATAGTTCGCCGTTTCGGGGAATGCACATGCGATATCGCGACACCGGTGTGGACATCGACCGTGGCCATGCGGCGGTTCATCGTATCCGACAGTTGTTCCGTCAGTTCCAGCCGGAAGTTCTGAACAACGTTGGCCGATTCGGTGGTGTACTACCGCTGCCCGATGATCCCGGACGCTGTCTGGTGGTCAGTATTGACGGTGTCGGTACGAAAACCCGTGTCGCGGCCATGGTCAATCGCTGGGACGTCTGCGGCCGGGACGTCATCGCGCACGGGATCAACGATGTGCTCGTTCAGGGCGTACGGGCGGTCTTCGCACTGGACTATCTCGGGATGGGGCGCGTGGACCCCGACCGCGTGGAGGCCATCCTCCGGGGGATGCTCGAAGTATGTGCGCAACACGGTGTCGCACTCATCGGGGGTGAAACGGCGGAAATGCCGGATGTATACGGGAACGATGTTGATATCGTCGCTGTCGTCGGAGGGTTCACCCCGACCGATCGGTTGATCGACGGCCAGGCGATTCAGCCTGGGGACGTGGTGCTCGGTCTGGCGTCTACGGGGCTGCATACGAACGGGTATACCCTCGCACGCAAACTGTTTTTCGAGCGGTTACACTGGTCGCCGGATCGATGGCTGGAACCCTGTGCAATGACCCTGGCCGACGCATTACTGCAACCCCACCGCTGTTATCTGCACCACATCTGGCCGGTGGTGGAACGTGGCTGGGTGCACGGGATCGCGCACATTACCGGCGGGGGACTGATCGAAAACATTCCACGCATTCTCCCAGAAGGCACGGCCGTTCAACTGTACCGGGATCGCTGGCCGGTACCCCCGATCTTTTCCCTGATCCAGTCGCTCGGCGAGGTTCCGGAAGACGATATGTTTCGCACGTTCAACATGGGGATCGGTATGGTGGTGATCGTGCATCCGGACGTTGCGGACGCGGCGACCGACGTGATCGCGCGCACTGATTGCCCCGTTTATCGGATTGGAGAAGTCATTCCCGGCGATCGAGAAGTACGGTGGGCAAAACCGTAACGATGGAGAATGTCAACACATGGGGCGGATCGTCATTCTGATCTCCGGCCGCGGCACGAATATGGAACGCCTTATTCAGGCCTCGCTGAACGGCGAGATTCCGGCGCAGGTGGTCAAGGTCATCAGTGACAATCCGAACGCCCGGGGTCTGGAACGGGCGCGGCGGTATGGAATTCCCACAGAGGTGGTTCCGTTTCGCGCATTTTCGGATCGTGCTGCATTTGAAGCCGCGCTTCTGGAATCCGTGCGTGCGGCCGCGCCCGATCTCATCTGTCTTGCGGGGTTTATGCGTGTGCTGAGTCCGGCATTCGTGCGTATGTTCCCGAACCGTATTATGAACATTCATCCGGCACTTCTGCCGTCGTTTCCCGGACTGCACGCGCAGCGACAGGCGCTCGCGTACGGTGTCAAAGTATCCGGATGTACCGTCCATTTTGTCGACGAGGGCGTGGACACGGGTCCCATCATTGTGCAGAAATGCGTGCCTGTTCGGGAAGACGATACTGAGGAAACACTGTCCGCCCGCATTCTGGAAAAGGAACACGAAGCCTATCCGGAGGCGGTGCGGCTGTTCTTTGAGGGTCGCCTGCGGGTGGAAGGGCGACGGGTCCGGATCATGGAACGGTGAAGAGATCCCGGACGCAATTCGCAATCTCTTTCGGGAGGAGATAATGTCTGCACACAAGGTTGTCCTATCCGAACAGGACCTGCCGAAGGCGTGGTATAACATTCTGGCGGATCTGCCGTTCCCGTTAGAACCGCCGTTGCATCCCCAGACCCGGCAGCCGATCGGCCCGGACGATCTGCGACCGCTGTTTCCCGGTGCGCTCATCGCGCAAGAGGTCGCGCGCGAACGGGAGATTCCGATCCCGGAACCCGTACGGGACGCGTATCGTCTCTGGCGTCCGACCCCGCTCGTGCGCGCGGTCCGCTGGGAACGGATGCTCCAGACACCGGCACAGATCTATTTCAAGTATGAGGGTGTGAGTCCCGTAGGCAGTCACAAACCGAACACGGCGGTGCCGCAGGCGTTTTATAACGCGCAGGAGGGAACACGTCGATTGACAACCGAAACCGGTGCGGGTCAGTGGGGAAGCGCACTGTCGTTTGCCTGTCGCCTGTTCGGACTGGACTGTACAGTTTACATGGTACGCGTCAGTTACCACCAGAAACCGTATCGCCGCATTCTGATGGAAACGTATGGCGCCGAAGTTATTCCGAGTCCCAGTGACCGGACGCAATCCGGACGCCGTTTCCTCGCTGAAGACGCCGAACACATGGGCAGTCTCGGGATCGCCATTTCGGAGGCCGTCGAAGACGCGGCCACCCACGAGGACACGCATTACAGTCTGGGCAGCGTGCTGAACCACGTGTTGCTTCACCAGACGGTCATCGGACTGGAAGCGAAGCAACAGTTTGAGATTCTCGGCATCCAGCCGGAGGTGTTGATCGGTGCCGTGGGCGGGGGATCGAATTTCGCCGGGCTGGTGTTCCCGTTTGTCGGTGAAATGCTGCGCGGGGAACGGTCCTACCGGGTCATTGCGGTGGAACCGACGGCAGCGCCCTCATTGACGCGTGGCAAACTGACGTACGATTACGGGGATACCGCCGGATTGACGCCGTTGTTGCAGATGCATACCCTGGGCCACCAGTTCGTTCCCCCACCGATCCACGCCGGCGGATTACGCTATCACGGGATGGCGCCCCTGGTTTCTGCACTGCACGCACACGGCTATATTGAAGCCGTTGCCGTCGGACAGCGCTCCGTGTTCGCCGCTGCCGTTGAATTCGCACAGGCGCAGGGGATCGTCCCGGCACCGGAATCGGCGCACGCGGTGAAGATCGCCCGCGATGAAGCCATCCGCGCCCGGGAAGAGGGGCGTTCGACGGTGATCCTGTTCAACCTGTCCGGTCACGGTCATTTCGATCTGCTGGCGTATGACCAGTATTTGCGGGGCGAACTCGAGGACAGCACGCTCACCGATGAAGCGATCGCCCGATTGCTCGCCTCGGTAGAATAACATCCCGACTGCCGGGGTATAAGAATACGGGATGGGGGCAATTCCCGGGTCGCATGTGGCGGACAGTCGCACCATCCGCAATGACCTGCGTTCTATCTTCTCCCGGGATGGAACGGAGAATGACGTCGACCATCGCTATCGGGATCCATGATGTGGTGAAACGCTACGGTACCTTGACGGCACTCGATCACATCCGTGCGACCATCCGCGCCGGGCGGATTACCGGCATTCTGGGGCCCAACGGTGCCGGAAAAACGACGTTACTGCGTATTCTCGTCGGTATTTATCCCCCGGATGGGGGTACCATCACGTATTTCGGCACACCGTTCCATCCGGATGTGCTGTACCGGATCGGCTATATGCCGGAGGCGCGGGGCCTGTACCGGCGGGCGACCTTATGGGAACACGCGTTGTTTATCGCGCGGCTGCGCGGACTGCGCGATGCTGCGGCGCGGCAGAGTGTCACCCGGGCACTCCAGACGTTTCACCTGTGGGAACGGCGTCATCAACCTGTGGAAAAACTCTCGCACGGTATGCAACAACGGTTTCAACTCCTGCTGACCGCGCTGCACGATCCGGACGTCATCATCCTGGACGAGCCGTTCGCGGGTCTGGACCCCCAGAACGTGGAACTCGTAATGGACTGGATGCGTGCCCAGCGGGCGCGAGGGGTGACGGTGCTGGTATCCACACATGAAATGGAACTCGCCGAACAACTCTGTGAGGACGTCGTGTTGATCCATCGGGGCACTGTCATCTGGCAGGGGACACTGACTGAACTGCGGCGTCAGCACGGTCAGGGACTGTACGAACTGGAGTTTTCGGAAGACCTCGATCCGCACACCCTCCCCGGGCACGTACCCCTGACCCTGATCGCACGACACAACACCCGCTGGATCGTCCATGGTCCCGAGGACCCCCCGTGGACGGTGTGGGCACAGGCAATTCACGAACACACTCACGGCAAACTGCTGGGAGTTCGCCCGTATGTACCTCCACTGCGGGAGATCTTTCTGTCCATGACCAGACAAACGTGAAGAGATTTCGAATTCCGGATGGCGAATTGCGAATGTCGAGAGGCACAGCCATGGAAAGCATTCGCGTGATGTGGACATTCGGATACCGCCAGATCCTGCGCAACCGGTGGTTCTGGCTCTCGACGCTGATGGTCCCCCTGGTACTGGGGGTTATCTTCCTGATCAATGTGGCGGCCACGCTACGCAGTGTGCGTCCTGGAAAACCGCTGCGTGTGGGTC
This sequence comes from uncultured Acidobacteriota bacterium, assembly GCA_964541595.1. Taxonomy (GTDB): domain Bacteria; phylum Acidobacteriota; class HRBIN11; order HRBIN11; family HRBIN11; genus CAZIRO01. The sequence goes on along the minus strand of CAZIRO010000079.1, from coordinate 6,456 downwards.
TGGACCCAAAACTCGGCAACACGGGAGTGGAGGCGTTACGCCATGCAGTCCGGGAAGAACGGACATTTCCCGTTCACGTGCAACTGTACGATACGCAGGCACACATGTGGCGGGCACTGCGCCGGGGAGAAATCGATCTGCTGATCACCGTGGCCGCACGCTCAAAGACGGATGGCGCACCCCTGCGGTTCCGTGTGTACGCCCGGCCCGGTAAGGACGCCGATTGGGTGCAGCGCGCATTGAACCGCACGTTGCAGTCCATGCGCACATTCCTGGTATTGCGCCGTGCCGGGGTACCGGAAGATGCGATCGATGTGGCCATGCGCAGGGTTTCCGTGGAGTGGCAGCGTGTGCATGCCGGCCGGGCCGCACCACGATGGAAGGGGTATGCCGTTCCCATGATCCTGACGTTCATCTTTTTTTATCCCACGGTACTCGCCGGATCGATCGCCTCATACGAGATCTCTGCAGAAAAGGAGAACCGGCTGTACGAGATCTTGCTCTCGACCGCGCGCCACACCCAGATCATGACCGCCAAGATCCTGACGGGCATATCAGCCACACTCACACAAATGGCGATCTGGTTCGTACTCGCCGGTATCGGTATTGTTGCCTATCTGCACAGCGCACATCTCTGGCAACCGGTACGCATGGCCTGGGGGGTGATCCGCAACGTGCTGGATCTGCCGACCGCCTGGCCGATCTGGCTGGGGATTCTCATCCTGTTCGGCGTGATCAAAATGGTCCTATTTGTCACGCTCATTGTGGGTGCCACCAGTCTCGGACGGGATTATCGAGACGCCCAGTATGTGATCGGGCCCATCGTCATGATCATGATCCTGCCGATCATGTTGCTGCAGGCCATTTTGCAACAACCGGACCATCCGCTGATTATACTCGGACTGCTGTTTCCGTTGACCACACCGGACATTGCCACCGCCCTGTATGCCGGGCAGTACATCTCCACGGTCGCGGCGCTGGCGTGGCTGTTGTGGTCGATCGTCTGGACCGTGATTGCCATACGTGTGTCGGCGAAGATCTTTCGATTCGGCCTGTTACTGTACTCCGGGCGTCCATCCTGGCGCCAGATCTGGTGGGTGATCCGCAGTACCTGATCGGCAGAGCGGAGACATGCAGTCGCCCGCCGGGACGGTCAGTCTGCAGACCACAACAACGCCACGACGTACTGGATACCCGAAGGCGACGGCGCACCTGCACCCAACTGGCCGTTACGACATTTCGGGTGGTTTCCGAACACGCGGATCAACTCTTCTTCCACCTGTCGGGCATGGTCATCGGATGCAGTCTCGTACAGGACCAGGAGTTCAGTGGGCGGCGGTTGCCATTCTCGCATGCGGCGTACGAGTTCTGCCGTGTAATCGCCGGTTCGCGCGATGTAAAACCCCTGGACCGAACGGGATTCCACAGCCTCCCGGAGACGTTCCAGAATATGGGGCAGCGCCTCTTCCGGTGTCCCCCCAAACCGCCGCATCAGATACTCCACCTCCAGACGCCGGATAGAAGTACCCATTTTACCAGGAGCGATGCCGCGGGGAAATCACACATCGTCCGCCCATGCGATGCCCCGTCCCCTGTCTTCCGTCTTCCGTCTCCCGTCCCGGACACCTGGCACCTGCATACCTGACACCCGACACCTGGGACCTGGGACCGGAGACCCGACACCTGACACCCGACACCCGGGACCGGAGACCGGTGGATCCGGTGGTGCGCATGTTCCATTGCCTGTCCCGATCTCAGATCATCATGCGGTTGACAAACGGTGACGATCTGCGATATCGCCCGACCGTTCCACCCGTTCTGGCGCAACTGTTCGATGTCTGCAGGAGTCACACGCGGCAGCGTGCGAGAGAGCGTTTCGACAAATGCGAGAAGTCGCCGTTCCCGCGATGCAAACATGGAAAAATCGCCATCCCGGAATCCTCCGCACGTTGCCCTTCACGGGGAAGACCCATATAATGAATCCCGTACCGGTATTGCACACGCGTATCCATCCGCGGGGTTGTTCCAATGCGTACACAACGCGTCCTCAGCGGTATGCGACCTACTGGAAAACTGCACCTGGGCCACTGGAGTGGCGCGCTCACCAACTGGGTTCGCTTGCAGGATACGTATGAATGTTTCTATGTCATCGTGGACTACCATGCATTGACATCCGAATATGCCTCGCCAGCGGTCGTACGGGAATCCATTCCGGAGATCCTGATGGACTGGCTGGCTGCCGGTATCGATCCGGAACGGTCCGTGGTATTCATTCAGTCGCACGTGCCCCAGCATGCCGAACTCCATCTGACGCTTTCCATGATCGTGCCGCTGCCCTGGCTGGAGCGGGTGCCCACGTATAAGGAAATGAAACAGCAACTCGTGGAAAAGGATCTGAACACGTACGGATTTCTCGGATACCCGCTCCTCCAGACAGCCGACATCATTCTGTACAAGGCGGAAGTCGTTCCGGTCGGCGAGGACCAGTTACCCCATATCGAACTCGCGCGCGAGATCGTTCGACGGTTCAACCATCTGTATCGACCCGTTTTCCCCGAACCGCAGGCGAAACTGACCCCCGCACCGCGTATTCCGGGGACCGACGGCCGCAAGATGAGTAAGAGTTTCAACAACGCGATCTATCTCAGCGATCCCCCGGACGTCATCTGGGAAAAACTGCGCCCCATGGTGACCGACCCCGCACGCGTCCGGCGCACCGATCCGGGCAATCCGGAAGTCTGTCCGGTATTCGATCTGCACAAAGCCTTTTCCCCGGAGGAGGATATCGCCACGGTCAATGTGGAATGTCGGCGAGCCGGCATCGGTTGTATTGACTGCAAACAGATCCTGTTTCGCAATCTGCGCAAGGTCCTCGATCCCTTCCAGGAACGGCGACAGTTCTGGGAAACGCATCGGGACGCGCTGATGGACGTGGTGTATACAGGCGCCCGCAAAGCACGGCAGGTCGCTGCCCGGACGATGGCTGAAGTCCGGGCGGCCATCGGGTTGATTCCGCCATCGGAACCGTCCGAACCCACGGCGTCCGTGTCTTCCGTATCTGCGGACGGATCCACCGACGAGACGCCATAAGGAGAAAGGGGAGGGTGTACGCGCAACGGCGAAGGGGTCAAGGGATCGGCCGGCGAGGGATGGTACTGATGGCCTGTGTATGCATTGGCATATCGACCGCATGCGCACCCTCCCGGCCACGCACCCAACCCACGCCGCCCGCACGTGAAGCGTCCGCCCGACCAATGGAGAGTTCCGAAATCCTGCGCCGCGCGATGGCCGCCTATCGTGCCGGTCAGGCGGCCCTGGAACGCAACGACTATACACAGGCCCGCACGCAGTTTGACCACGCCGCATGGCTCCTTCTGCAGATTCCTCCGGACGATCCTCAGTATGACGCTGCGCAGGCCCTGCTGACGGATGTGATGCAGACCACAATCTCGGTCGAACGCGATCTGCAGCAACAGGGAGAGGTGCTCGGTGAGGCGTACGATCCCGCGCTCATTGACCAGTTCAGTGAGGTATCGATCCTTGTTTCGGGTGAGGAAGTATCGACCATTCAGGCATGGGCCGAACGCGAATCCCGCGAACGGCGGTATGATCTGCCGATCGTCATCAATGCCGCCGTCGTCGAGATGATCAAGGCGTTTCAAACCGTGCGCCGTGAGGAGTTCGAACGCGGATTGCGACGGATGCCCCGGCTGATTCCGATCTACCGGCGGATGTTCGCGGAAGCTGGTTTACCCCAGGATCTGGCCTACCTTGCGCTGATCGAAAGCGGTTTCAACCCCCGTGCGTATTCTCGCTCGCACGCCAAAGGTGTGTGGCAATTCATCGCCGGAACCGCGCGCCGGTACGGTTTAACGATCAACACCTGGCTCGATGAACGGTCCGACATCGTGTTGAGTGGCAAGGCAGCCATTGCCTATCTCAAAGACCTGTACGCCATGTTTGGCGACTGGTGGCTCGCGCTGGCGGCATACAACGTGGGAGAACGTCGTATCGAATGGGCCATTCGCAGGGCCGGTGTTCGCGACTTCTGGGTATTGCGCAAACGGGGACTCATTCCTCGCGAAACCCGAAATTACGTTCCGGCGTTTATCGCAGCGCTGCTCATCGTTAAAAACCCGGCGCATTTCGGGTTTACCATTCCGAACGACCCCCCGCTGGAATGGGAAGAGATCCCCGTCGTCGGTGGCCTGCATCTGAAGACGATCGCGCAACATGCGGGCATCGATTATGCCACACTGGAGTTCCTGAACAGCAGCCTGCGTTATCGGTACATCCCGCCGGGTGTGACCTATTATTTAAAAGTCCCGCGAGACCATGTGCCGCAGGTGGTCCGTGTCCTGGCGCAGTTGCCCCGGGACCGCACCTGGCGTGCCGTGCGTGTGTACCGCATCCGGCGCGGGGATACGTTGTCCCGCATCGCCCGACGGTTCGGGGTTTCCGTGCGGGCGCTGGCTGCATGGAACGGTATCTCGCTCCGCACGATCCTCTATCCCGGTCAGATCATTCGTATTCCCCCCGGAGGTCGAACCGTCCGGTACGCACGTACGGCGTCCCGCATGCGCAGATCCGGCTCGATCGGTCCGACGACGACATACCGCATCCAGCCGGGAGATACCCTGTATGCGATCGCACGCCGGTATCGTACGAGCGTTTCCCGGTTACTCCGCTTGAACCCCGGAATCTCCCCTCGCCGGTTGCGCATCGGACAGCGCATTCGTGTGCCCCATCCGTCCTCCGTCCGCTCGGATGCCCGCCAGAGGGGCGCAACGGCCCAACCGCGCGTGCACCGTGTACGACGGGGGGATACGTTGTATTCGATCGCGCGACGATACGGCGTGCCCCTGGAGAAACTGCTCCAATACAACGGAATGCGCGCAAGCGCCCGAATTTATCCAGGTGACGAAATCCATATTCCTCCCAAGGAGGCGTTGCATGAAGATAGAGGAACGTCACGCCGGTGATGTGACCATCCTGGAAGTGCACGGTCGTGTGACGCTCGGTGAGGGCGATATCCAGTTACGCAACCGTATTCTGGAAGCCATCGATCAGGGCGCATGTAAAATCTTGCTTCATTTGAACGGCGTATCGTTTATCGACAGTGCCGGGATCGGAGAACTCGTGGCCGCATACACCACGGCGAAAAACCGAAACGTGGACCTGCGGCTGTGTGCACTCTCGAAAAAGTTACGTGATCTCTTGGTGATCACGCGGCTGATCACCGTGTTTCGCGTTTACGGAACGGAACAAGAAGCCCTTCAGGCCTTTCAGGAAGGATAAGTCCCGTGGAGCCAATGCCGGCCCGTGCGCAGGAATCACGGTTGGACCTGCCCAGCACACCCGCCGCCTGGACCCGATGGTTGCAGTACCGTGCAGAAACGGCCATTGAATGGGTGCAGGCGCTCATCATGTGGATTCGCGCCGGGGCGGTATACTTCTTTGTGCAATACCATCCGGTCAGGGAACATGCCACGATCCCGCTCCATCTCAAGAATTTTGCCCCGGAGATCCGGGTGTTCTTTTACGGTCTCAACGGTCTCATGCAGGCCATGTTTCACCTGGTCAATCCGGAGATCGTGGAACGACATCAGTTTCGCGAATATCTGCAAAACGTGATCCGGGACGAAATCGGATGGTTTCTCATCGAACCGGTACGCCCGACGGCAACTTCCGGTGAGGAACACCTCCTGCACTACCTGGACGGCATCGGCCAGTTCCGCACACTGGCCTTTCATATGGGACAGGCGCCCTGGATCGCGTATCCCGCATTTGTCGTACTCGGCCGGATCTTTCAGGACCATCTGCACCATCACCCCCTGTCACGCGGAGTCCTGCAGCGCCCGTTCATTCCGCGGATCGACCGCATCCCCCACCCGATCGTGCGCGATCGCTGCCGCACGGACCTGCCCGTACCTGTGCGTCCGTTCGTTCGCTGGTGCATCGCAAAACTGTACCAGTGGCTGGGGTATCTCAATTATTTTCCGCCACTGACGGAAGAGATCGGGTGGCTCGTGCGGACATACATGATCGTGATTCTGCTCCACGCCGAACTGCGCCGCATGATTGCCCGCTGGCAACAGGTTCGTCATACGCACGCGCGGACATGGCCTGCAAACTGGCAGGACGTCGTCGACAGCACGATGTTTGCCCTGCAAATGGAAATCAAAAAAGTCATCCACCGGGAGATGCTCGATTTCCCGGAATTGCAGCGGGCATCGGCACTGTACGTCCGCCTGGAAAATACCCACGGGATCCTGCGCAACGCATACCAGCAGGCCATTGTGGGTCTGCTCCAGCCCCTGGACCCCACGCTCGACGGTCGGACGCTCTTCCCCGAATACCGTACAAAATTGGAACAATCCCTGCGCCTGCGGGAAGACCTGTGGGCACTGCGACAACTTGTGCGTGACATTTTGCATCAAAACGCCGTACAGGATC
>CAZIRO010000078.1:0-12410 GCA_964541595.1 uncultured Acidobacteriota bacterium | reverse complement strand
GGACCGCGGGATCCCGCCCTCCCCGTGGGGCACCGCCGTATGGTCGGGGCGACCGGGCGAGGTCGCCCGGTCACGATGGTGGCCGACGCAACTTGGTGACCTTTGAGGGGCACGTCGATGCCCGGCAGCGGCCACGGCCGGGGCCATGTGTATACCATGACCGGACGAGATCGATCATTTGCCCTTACGGTATCCTTTCGCTACTTCCCGTCCCCACCAGCTCGGCGATGGCGGCGCCGATCGTGGTCCAGAGGTCTGTGGCGGTCAGGGGCATCTGTCCGATACGGTCGGCCGCAAGGTCACCGGCACGACCGTGCAGGTATACGCCGAGTACGGCCGCCCGTACAGGGTCACCCGTCTGGGCGAGCAGACCACCGATGAATCCGCTGAGAATATCGCCCATCCCGGCCGTGGCCATACCGGGATTTCCGGATGGATTGATAAATACACGGCCGTCCGGCAGGGCGATCAGCGTTCGGTACCCTTTCAGCACGAGGACCGTCTGCGTATCCTGCGCCCACCGGGTGGCGATGGCGAACCGCTCGCGATCGATGACTTCCGTAGATTGCCCGATCAGACGCGCCATTTCTCCCCAATGGGGCGTCAGAATCGATCCCGGCGGCACGCGCTCTCGCAGGTCCGCATGCTGTGCAATGAGATTCAGACCGTCCGCATCGACGACCACAGGACGGGTCCACCGGGACCACAGGATCCGTAAAAACTCGGCGACCGTCGGATGCGTCCCCATGCCCGGACCGATGACCAGAACATCTGCACGGTCCAGCAGGGGTTCAAGGGTTTCCATCGAATCCGCGCACCAGTACCCGTCCGATTCTTTCACCCCCAGAGTCATGAGTTCATTCGCGCTGGCCATCAGCGCCGGCCAGAGGGATTCCGGAACGCATACGGTCACCAGACCGGCACCGATCCGGAGTGCACTCATGCCCGCCATATAGGCGGCACCGAGTTTGCCGGGTCCCCCGCCGAGAACAAGGACACGTCCGAAATGGCCTTTATGGGCAGTCAGCGGTCGATTTGGAAGCATCGCGGCGAGGTCCGCCGGTTCCGGCCAGATACGATGGGATTGCGCTGCCAGCACGGCAGGGGGAATCCCGATCGGAATGACCACCCACCGGCCGACGTATTCGGCCGCCGGCGGATAGATCATGCAGATTTTCGGCGCCGCCAGCGTCAGCGTGACGTGCGCCCGCACCGCCGGTCCGATGAGTTGCCAGGTTTCCGTGGACAGTCCGGAGGGGACATCCACGGCGATCCGGGTCACCCCGGACCACGCATTGACCTCTTCCACCCAGGCCGCGTACCACCCTTCCAGTGGCCGTTTCAGACCCGTTCCGAACAGCGCATCGATCAGCACGTCCCAGCCGGCCGGATGGGTCTGTACCCAGCGGTGCCATGCATCCAGATCGGTGATCTCTTCCACGGGACCGTAGTGCGTTGTGTAGTGCGCCAGATTCCAGAACGCGTCGCCACGCACCCGGTCCTTTCGACCGAACAGCACAACGTCCACGTGCGCGACTCCACGCAACCGCAAATGACGGGCTACCACAAGGCCGTCGCCGCCGTTGTTCCCCGGACCGCAGACGATGAGGTAGCGCCGCGTGGACCAGCGCGGGAGATTGTGCGCGATCCACTCGACAATGCCGCGTCCGGCATTTTCCATCAACAGCAGGGAGGACACCCCGAGATCTTCAATGGTCCGGCGATCGGCTTCCCGCATCTCCGTTCCGGTGAGTATCCGCATGTTACACTCCCCCCTCCCGGGATGTCTTTTCTGTGATCCGGGTCGACTGTTTTTTTCCAACTATCAGCAACGCGTGGACATGTGACCGGAACTTACGACTTCTGAACAGGAAATACGCCAGACGTGCGGTCTGCACGGCCTGATGGCGAAACTTCGCATCGATGAATACACGCCTCATCATCCTAAACCGTAACCGGATGAGTGGATACCACCCACCGAGTGCCTTCGCATAGTCTCGCCAGAGATACGTTCCGGCGATTCGTTCCATATGAATGTCCCGCAATCCTGCCGAATGACACCATTCGCGCCATTGCGACGGCGTATACAGATGAAGGACGAGTCCACTGACGTGCTGGAATGTTTGCAGTGCATCGGTAATCGTTCTTCGGATGTCCGCAGGGGTACTATCCGCAATGGAAAGTTCGTTCATACCCACCACGCCACCGCATTTCACCACCCGCACGTACTCCTGTAGTGCCCGCGGCACATCCAGAAATTGGGTCACAAACTCTGTAATGACTGCGTCAAACACCCCATCCTGAAAGGGTAGCGTATGTGCATCTGCAACACAGAATGCAACGTCCAGTCCCGGCGCCCATACGCCCGCACACCTGACCGCCTGATTTACCACGCGTGGAGAAATGTCAAGCCCCACAACTTCACATCCGTAACGCTTCGCCATCCAGCACACACTGTATCCGGAACCACAGCCAACATCCAGAACCCGCTGCTTCGAAGCGAGTGCACACCGTTCCAGCAACCGCCGCGTCGCGTGCATCCCGCCCCAGTGCAGGTACGGCACACCCATCTCGAAATACGGAGCATAATAATCACCACTCATATGGGAACTCGTTCCCAAAATCCTGTTCCCACCCGTCATCGCCCACAATCTCTGAACCTGTGCTGAAGCCAGCCCTTACGGACTGTATAGACGCATCCCGAACCCGTTCACAATAAACGCGGCCATCTGGGCACGGAGCACCGGGCTGAACGGACAGTATGTCGTCTGTGTGCACCCGGCGATGACGCCTCGTGCCCACAGATAGTGCACATGCCGGCAGTAAAACACGCTGTCCGGCACGTCCATAAAGTGGTTGGCCAGGCCGTCTGTGCAGTGGTAACTCCGACCGGTATCCGGGTCGGTATACTGTGCCGGCGGATGGTTTCCGAGTAAAGCCAGCGTAATGAACACGGCCATCTGGGCCCGATTGATGGCGTTGAACGGACAGTACATACCCGGACCGCAACCCGCGGTTATGCCTCGTGCCCACAGATAGTGCACATGCCGGCAGTAGGGTACGGAATCCGGAACATCCGCAAAGAAGTTGGCCTGACCGTCCGCACAGTCGTATGATCGCCCCGTATTCGGATCGACGTACCGCACGGGCGGATGAGTGCCGTCCGGAGCGAGACTGATAAAAATCGCCATCTGTCCGCGATTGGTAACATGCATCGGGCAGTAGCGTCCCCCGCCACATCCGGCGGTGATCCCGAAATGAAATATTGTTTCAATATGTGGATACAGGACAAAATCCGGAGCCACGTCCGCAAAACTCGCACCGACGTGCAGTACATATGCACGGGTACCCAGAGGTTGCAGGTTCTCCTGAATGACAATGTCCCAGTGGTCCAGGGGGCGGACAGCCGGATTGGACACCTGCAGGACGTAACAGTCGTTCTGATTCAGGCAATGGCCCGTCATGCCTGGAGCGACAGTACCATAAGTGGCTGTGGCATCGACCACCGTGGATGTGGCACCACCTGGACCGGCGATCTTCGTGATCATACCGTTTGCCGTCAGACTCGCGGGTGACTGGTTCACCAGTTCCGGTGCCACCTGAACGGTCTCGCCAGGTTCCAGTACACCGTTCAAATTGGAACTCGTCTCCGGCGTGGCGTGTTCATCCACATGCAGACGCACCAGATGGAGTGTCCCCAGATCGAAATCGATTCCCGCCGTCACCGTTCCCGCCGTGACCGCGACCGGTGTACCGATACCGGGAGTGCACGTGGCGTTCACACAGGGCTGATCGTCGAACAACTCATCGACGTAGCCCCGACCGTTGCGCGTGATCACATGATACGTCCCCGAAGGAAGCCCTCCAGTACGGTACGCGCCTTCGATATCGGCGTATGCGACGGTCAACAGGCGATCAGCACTGTCATAGACGTCCACCCGCGCCCGATAGAAGCCACGTTGCGTGGCCACATCGCGGATGAACCCCTGAATCTGACCACCGATGGCCAGGGTAAAATCAATGCCCGACGTCACCCCCCCTGCCGTGACCGTGACCGGTGTTCCCGTAGACGGATCACAGGGAGACGGCGGACTTTCCGGATCGCCCAGAAAGCACGGCGAAATCTCGTGGTACAGTTCCGGGATATAGGCACTCGGCGCGTACAGATGCAACGAGCGCGCAACGACGAAATATGTGCCGTCGGGCAATGCTGTCGTGATATACCGACCGGTGTCGTCCGTAGAGGCATACCCCACAATCCGGCCAGCACTGTCGTACACCACGACGTAGATCCAGCCGTCTCGAATGGGTTGACCACTCGTGTCGCGCGTTGTCCCGCGAATGCGTCCACCGGGGGTGAGGAAAACGTCGACGCCTCCCGTTGTCCGATCCGGTAGAACGAGTACGGGCGTGCTCGTGGTGGGATCACATGTGCGCCCTGGACAGGAGATACCGCCGTACATTGCGCCCACATAGTCCGTCCGATCGGCGTATACATAATACGTGCCCGGCGGAAGGTCGTTAATCACATAAACACCGTGTTGATTCGTATACATATGACGATACTGGGTGCCCCGGTGGGTATACACCCATACGAGCGCATGGGGAACTGGCTGCAACGTGATCGCATCGCGGACAATCCCGGCAATGCTGCCCGTTGTCTGGGCACCGGTATGGATTGCAGATCAAATCGAATCCCGCTCGTCTCCCGTCCCGGTCGTACACGCACGGGTACGGTCACCTGAATGTCACAGTTCGCGCACGGGATGTTCCGATAGGCCAGTGGACCGTAATTCGGATGCTGTGCCAGGATCATGAACTTCCCGGCGGGCAGGCCCCGACGATTCGTGAACACGCCCTGGGAATTGCTCGATGCGAAATCTATAGAATACGATTCTGAATGGTACAGCGGATCGTAGATCCGAACGGACGCACCGGCGATCGGCGCACCTGTTCCTGCATCCCGAACGGTACCGATAATTTTTCCACCCTGATGCAGCGCAAAATCCGCCGTTGTTGCGGTCCCGGTACTGACTGTCAGCGGCGTTCCCAGCACCGGCCAGCAGAGACCGATCGTACAGTCTCGATGGCGCCATAACAGTTCCAGGTATCCCTTGATGTTGAACGTCATCGCAAAATACGTTCCGGCGGGTACTGCAGCGGGTATCCACTGCACATACTGTCCGGATGAATTTGCATACGCAAATGCCGCCAGCCGACCGGCGCGGTCGTAAAAATCAATGTCAGCGTCGATGCCCGTTCCGGTGACCGCATCGGTCACATTGCCCACAAACCACCCTCCCGATTGCATGGCAAAATCGATACCGGTGGTCACCGTACCCTGGGTGACCCCGATCGGGGTCCCCAGTTCGGTCCGGCAATAAAAGAAGTTACACGCGACACCCGCATAGAGTTGCGTCACGTACCGCTGGCTCCCGCTGACGGATGTCGCCATCGCATAATACGTCCCGGTGGGCAGACCCTCGCCGGTGATGTACTGTCCGTTCGTGTCGGTCAATGCCGAGGTGACCTGGATCCCATATGCATCAAAAATGGCCACGGAAATTCCCGTAAGGGGGGCACCGGTTACGGCATCGGTCACCGTACCGGTGATCTGACCGCCTTTATCCAGATAAAAATCAATACCCGTGGTCTCCTGACCGTCCGTGACGTTCACGTCCGTACCCGTCAGGGGATTGCAGGGACCGCTGTATACGGACGGATAGCCGAGACAGTAAATATCGTCGTATAACTCGTTGATATACCCGTGTCCCTGACTCTGGGCGATGACGTAGTACGTCCCCGTTGCCAGTCCGTCGACACGGTAGTTGCCCTTGCTGTCCGTTGTTGCCGATCCCACGCGCAGGCCGTCACTGTCGTATACACCGATCGATATATTCGCGATCGGCAATCCGGTGGCCGCGTCGCGTACCGTACCGGAAATCGCTCCCGCCTGTAACGGATGCGGTGTATCCGCACGACGGTTCAATCGGGCATGCTGCGCGCGCAGCCACGCACGTGCAGCATACGGATCCAGCGCCATCAGGCGATCGCGCAGCGCACGGGCAAGACGGGTTGCCTTCGCCGCATCCGCGGACTTGAGCATCCTGAACAGTGCGACGAAACGCTGCGCGATCTGATGGGTCACCCGGCGGTACGCGATCGATTCCGTCTCATACAGTGTTGGGGTGGCACTGACCGCTGTGCTTCGGAACGCCTGCTCCCGAGATGCGACACCGAACCACAGGAGCATCGCCGCAAAGACTGCCACAACCCGTATACTGCGCATGCTGTCCTCTCTTTTTTGATCGGGATCTGAGATCGAAACAGGCAAACGGGACAGGGGAACCACCGGATCCACAGGTATGCCGGTGGTCACCGGTCCCAGGTCCCGGGTGTCCGGTGTCCGGGACGGGAGACGGAAGACAGGGGACGGGAACATCGCATGGCCGCATGGGCACCCACGGGTCCCATTTCCCGTCCCGATCCCAGATCGGGATCGATGGATATTATACATAAAATTCCGTATACCATGTATCACAACTGGGCACACTTGATTCGGTTATCCCTGCAACACCACCGGCGCGGTGTCCGGGATCAGGAAACGACTCTGAAGCACCCGTGGAGGTATTTTACGGTACCGTTCAGGTGTCGATCGTCACGGTTTGCCGGGTCTGTGCGGATGTGTAAATCGCCTCGATGATCCGCAGAACCTGCAGTCCGTCCCTGCCGTCCGGATGGGGTGGATGCCCTTCCCGTATCGCGCGGCACATTGTGCGGATCTCCTGGATGAACGTCTGGACTGTAGTCCAGCGGTAACTTCGCAGCCATTCGTTGATCTGAACGCGCAGGAACGGTGCGAGTTTGCGGTATATCCTTTCGCCACCAGATTTGCGATACCGCATTGCGGCCCACATGGGCGGGTATCGCACTTCGATCATGCCCCGCGTGCCGACCACCTGATAACCGAAATGGTACCCGCGCCATGCAGTCCAGCTGGAACGAATGGTGGCCCAGTGCCCTGTTGCGGTGTACAGCACAGCCACAGCCTGTTCGTCACAGGTCGGATCGGGCAGGCGATGCGTGGCGATCGCGCCCTGTACGGCGACGATCTCCCCGAGGTGCCAGCGAACGAGATCGATCAGATGGATGCCGTTGTCGATCAGTGTGCCCCCACCGGACTGTGCGCTTCGGACGATCCAGTCTTTGTGGGGATCGGGGGACATCATGTGTCCGATCCATCCATGAAATGTGAGCGGCTGGCCGATATCACCGGTGGTGAACCAGTGGTGGGCCCGTTGTACGGCGGGATAGTATCGGTGATTCATTCCCACCATCAGGTACACGTTGTGCTGATGCGCACATGCGACCATCTGTACGCATTCATCGACCGTTCGCGCCAGGGGTTTTTCACAGAGGACGTGTTTGCCCCACTGCATGGCCGCAATGGCGATTTCCGCGTGCGTGTGGTTGGGCGTGGAGACGATGACGAGGTCCACATCGTCCCGTTGCACAACCTGACGCCAGTCGGTATGCGCATTGCATTGATAACGTGTCGCGACCGTTCGGGCGCGGTTCGCAACCGCATCACAGACCACTTGCAGATGGGTTTCGGGCGTTTGCCGAACGGCGGCGGCCCGCAGTGTCCCCATCATCCCGCAGCCGATCACGGCAACACGGATCGGTCGTTGCATGGTGATGGACGCCTCCGGTGCTGAAATCGGGACAGGCCATGGGATGCCGTGGGTGCCCATGCGGCCATGCGATGTCCCCGGCCCATGGGATGCCCCGTCCCCTGTCTCCTGTCTTCCGTTCCGGATACCTGACACCTGAATACCCGACACCTGGGACCGGAGACCTGGGACCCGACACCCGGGACCTGAGACCGGTGGCCACCGGCACTCCTGTGGATCCGGTGGGGTCCCCTGTCTCATTTCCTGTCCCGATCTCAGCTCCGGTGGTATTGAAGATCGGCAATGAATGTCAGGTATTTTTGTAGGTGAACCTCCGGGGTCCAGTACGCCCGGTACGCCGCATATCCCTGTGCGCCCAGGGTATTGCGGATATCCGGACGGGTGCGGAGTGTTTCCATGGCGTTCACAAGTTCGTTCGGCGAATCGTAGAGTAATCCGCCTCGACTGCGCTGGATGATTTCCGGCAGTGCACCGATGCGATGGGCGATCACCGGGGTACGCTGGGTGTATGCTTCCAGAATGACGATGCCGAACGTTTCATACCCGATCGAAGGGACGATCAATGCGCATGCGTTGCGATAGTATGCGTACAGGTCGTGTGGGGGTACGTATCCGCGCATGTGCACGTGCGGCAGTTCACGTGTTAAGGCCTGCAGCCGTTCCCGTTCCGAGCCGTCTCCGATGATGATCAGGTCGCACTGTCGATACGTTCGGAACACCTGAATGAGTATGTCCACCCCTTTCATTCTTTCCAGACGACCCACATAGAGAAAATACGGTCGCGGATGCGGCGCATGTGAAAAGCCCCTCGTCGGGGGTTCCGGAACAAAATACGGGATATGCACGACGGGACATTCCGGTGAAAACCCGCGTGCACGGTGTTGTGCAATGGTAAACGCGCTGGGTGCGATAAAAGCGTCCACAGCACGCAGCCAGTGGTGCAGTAATCGTGTATACCGCCACAATTGCGGTGGCCGACCGGCATACAGGGTACACGGGATGCACCGGGGTCGATCACAGGGCCGGCGGTTCATCTTCCACAGGACACTCAGGGGACAGACCAGCCAGTGTTCATGCAGGGTATACAGTTTCACTGCGTTCCCGTAACGCAGTGCGGCCGGCCCGATCAGGGAAGTGTTGTGAAAATGGATCACATCATACGGGGTCCCTTCCAGGATGTGACGCAGTTGTCGCGTCTTGGGTCCCGGGTGTCCGGTCTGGTGCGTGATCAGCGGCGACAACCACCTCCATCGACTGCGCAGGGCGTGGATCCGTACGCCCGGTGGATGGGGCAGTGGCGGTCCCTGGGGGGTAGCATTCCCACGGACGATCCGATACGCGTCCGTGCAGTGCACCACATCGATCTGATGGCCGCGGCGTGCAAGTGCGCAGACCAGATGGTACAGAAACACAGCATCACCGCCGAAATGATAGGGTGGATAGAACGTGGTCACCATACAGAACCGCATACCTGTTCGACTCCGGATGCAAGGCGGGCGAAGACCTCCAGTGCGCATTGCGCGGATTGCGTCCACGTGTATGCGCGTGCGCGGTGGATCCCCCTGCGGCCGAGTACCCGGCGCAGGTCGGGTTGCAACAGGAGACGTTCCATACACATTGCGAGTTCGTCCGGACGGTACGGATCGAAATACAGACCGGCGTCCCGAACGACCTCCGGAAGCGCCCCTGCCCGGCTGGCGATCACCGGGGTGCCACACGCCATGGATTCGACGGCCGGCAAACCGAACCCTTCCCCATAGGAAGGCATCACACAGGCAACGGCGCCGCTGTACAGGCATGCGAGATCGGCGTCGGAAACAAAACCCGCCCGGATGACGCGGGCCGTCCATGCATTTTCCTGTCCGGATCGGGGGAATGGGAGAGTTTGCGCGTAAAACACGTCCCGGTCATGGGGGCCCACCAGTACAAGGTGGACGTTCGGGAATCGTAATGCAATCCCTGCAAACGCACGGAGCAGTCCGGTGATATTCTTATGAGGGTTCAACCCTCCGACATAGAGAAAGTAAGGAACGTCGAGCGGAATACCGTATCGGCGTTTCCCTGCGGTCAACCGCTGTGGGTCGGTCACAGGCTGAAATACCGCACTCACACCGTCCGGGATGACCACGGTTTGGGTTTCAGCGAGGTTCCATCGACGCATCAAGTCGTAACGGCTCGTCCAGGATACCGCGGCCACGACGTCTGCACATCGGATGGCCCAGGCGACTTTCCACTTCCAGAACCAGCGTGCCCGTCGATGCGGAAACACGAGATCGGTCAGGTGCTCGGGTAGCGTATCGTGAATCGTCACGACGACCCGTGCACGGGTACGAATCGGAAAGAACGTATATACCGATGGGAAAAAGAATACGTCCATACGACCGTTCCATCGAGCCACGGCGCGGCGCATGGCCCACAGGTCACGCAGCGACCGGTGCCCCCACGCGGACGCCGCTGCTGCCGCTGCTGCGCGGGTCGGGACGGTCACGATCCGCACGTGCGTGTGCACGGGCAGGTCGTGAGCCTGTGCGGCAGTGGGCTGATCGAGAAAGAGCACGTACCGGTTGTATCGATCGATTTCCAGCAATGCGCGGACCAGTTCCCGGGTGAACCGTCCGTATCCCCGCGGGTTGATCCAGCAGTTGCCGTCGATTCCAATGGTTATCGCCATTGAAGTAAACTCCGTCCGGGTCCCAGGAAGAATCCCAGCCCCTCCCCGATCGACCACATCAGAACGAGCGGGACCAGCCATGGTAAGGCCAGGACAAACCGCAGCAGATAGCGCGTGTTCGACCGGGTCCGACGTGCGATGCGCAGGATCCGCAGTACCGGGAGTCCGCCGGCGAGGACAGTCCGCAGAATGCGTTGTCCCATGGACATCTGTTCGGCGCGAATGCCGGCAAATGCGCGTCCATGGTGGAACGCCGCTCGCAGTTGGATCCGATAGGAACGAAAATGCGTGTGGCGAACGACGAGTTGCGGCTCCCGACGTCCGTGATATCCGAGGCGACGCAATCCGCTGTGGACAAAAAACTCGTACCACCCGTACTTTTGAACTATTGTGCTCTCGGGAACAGATGCCCGAAGCAGATGCATGAGCGCTGTGCGATGATAGGCCACGTGCGCACCGCTCAGATGGAAGTCATGGACGGATGCCCGAATCGGCATGACGGGACTGTATTCATAGAAGTACATGGCCCATTCCCACGGCCATCGATACGGTCCCGGTTGAACGGTCCCGCCGATGACGGCTGTGTCCCCGGTCAGTACCTGCCGGATCGTATGCAACCATCCGGGGACACATGTGCAGTCGTCTTCCAGAAGCACGATGATCCGGCCACGCGTCTGCAGAATGCCCCGGAGACGCATATGGGGAACAGGGGCATGCACCGGGATCCAGTGAACGTCGGCGTAACGATGGCGCAGACGGTCCGGAGGGCGATCAAACCAGTGCCCGACCACGTAAACGTCTGTCGGGACAGCGACATCGTGCCGGCGTACGGTGTTCACGGATTCCAGACACCTGGACAGGGAATCTTCTCCATGGATGGAGACGATCACGATCGAGCACACGGGCACTGCATGCGGTTGGGACATCGTATCCGACAGGTGTGTCATATGCGTATCCTTACGGGCGGTGACCGGGGATCACTCAATGGACTGCAGGCTGTTTCCCGCTCCGAACAGACTGCCGACCATTTCCCCGTATGCCCAGATCGTAGTGAACGCCGCAATGAGAGGCAGCGTGTACAGCAGTTCTCGTCGGTACCGCCGTTTCTGCCATACGCGTCGCACGATCCGTATCGTCAGAACCGGAGGAAGTACGGTCGAGAGCACCGCGCGTAAGCAACCGTACATCCGCCCGCGCCGGTTGTATAACGTGCCTGCGTAATACCGGCTGTAATGGTACCGTTGCCGTGCATAGTACCCGAACGCAAAGGGTTTCCTGTGGTACACGATCATGTTCGGTTCCAGGAAGAACCGGGTACCGTGCCGTTGCAACCAGGGATGGAGCGCGGATTCCCAGAACGTCGTGCGCAGTGCCGACTGCATTTCGGCAGGCAGTGTATCAAAGACGCTTCGCAGATAGGCCACATTGTTGCCGGGAATCATTGGGGTGTACCCGCGCGTTCGTGGTGGCATAAACGGGCCGTATTCGCAGAAAAACACGGCCCAATCGATCCACCGGTCGCGACTGCCGTTGTCCACCACACCGCCGATGACACCACATTCCGGATGTGCCTGAAAGGTGGACACGATCGTCTGCATCCATCCCGGGTCGGCAACGCAGTGATCTTCCGTGATCGCAATGATACGGCCTTTGCTGTGGGCCAGGCCGATCGTTCGCAATGCAGGAATACTCAGCCGGTCCGCACACGGGATCCAGTGGATCGTGACCGCGGGATGGGTCGATGTCATGGGCGGGGTACCGGTCACGTCCACAACGATGATTTCGGCAGGGATGTCCCCATGTTGATGGAGCAGGGCATCGATACACGGCTTGAGCACAGCGGGGCCGTTGACGGACGCAATGATCACCGACACATCGGGCATGGGCAACCGCTCGGCATGATCGAAACCCAATTGGTTCAACTGCATACGATGGTTTCCAGCGCAATACAATGCCGCAGAACTGCTGACGACGTCAACCACGCAGACTGAGTGGTCCATTTCCAAAATGAAGTGACGAAAAAGGTGCCGCAGGTTGAGGGGATG
>CAZIRO010000077.1:0-12526 GCA_964541595.1 uncultured Acidobacteriota bacterium | reverse complement strand
ATTCGCGTTCGGATCGTGCCTCTGCGGATCCACGATATCCGCCATGCGGACGCTGTCTGTGCCACGAACGGGCTGCGTCTGATCATGCCGGTGCGCGCTGTACACCCGATCAATGACCATCTGGCGCTGGACCCGGTGTATGCGCTCTGGGAACGGATCCAACCCCATATACAATAGAACATCACCCACGATACAGAACCATGATGGATGCGCAACTGGTGTTACGGAATATCCGAAAAACTTACGATCACGGACGTACCGTGGTCCTGAATGGTATCGATCTGACCGTGGCCCGGGGTGTGATCGTGACCATACTCGGACCGTCCGGATGCGGAAAAACGACATTACTCCATATCATCGCCGGACTGACGACGCCGGATACCGGCGAAGTGTACATCGCCGGCCGGCGGGTGACCGATTTGCCACCCCGTGCACGTAATGTGGCCATGGTGTTTCAGAACTATGCGCTGTACCCGCACATGACCGTGTGGGACAACATCGCACTGGCACTGAAACTGCAAAAACTACCCGAATCGACCATCCGGGAACGTATCCGAACGGTCACGACCATGCTCGGTATCGACCATCTGGTGGACCGATTTCCCCGGCAACTCTCCGGGGGACAACAGCAACGGGTGGCCCTCGCACGGGCACTCGTCAAGCAACCGGATCTGTTCCTGCTGGACGAACCGTTGAGCAATTTGGACGCACACATTCGGGAGACCACACGCACCGAGATGAAACGCATGTTTCACGATATTCACGCTACGGTGATCTATGTCACGCACGATCAGGCGGAGGCGTTATCGCTTTCCGATCAGATCGCCGTGATGGAAGGCGGGGTGATCCGTCAGATCGCCGATCCCCGAACGATCTATCACGATCCGGCCCACCGGTTTGTGGCGGAATTCGTTGGCACCCCACGTATCAACATGCTGGACGGCGAGGTGCGCGACCACGGGGTATATATTCGTTCACTGGACTACACGTGTACCGGTGTTGTACCTGCCCGGACCGGGTCCGGCCGGATTCTCGTGGGTATCCGGCCGGAAGCCATTCGCATGCAACACCCCCATACAGACGAACGGACGTGCCGGGGTACTGTTCAGACCGTGGAACCCCTCGGGACGCATGCCGTCGTGACATTGCGTATCGGCGCCACACAGATCCGGGCCGTCTGTCCTTTAGACCTCGCCCCTCCGGAAGGCACACAGGTGAACGTCGTGATTCCCCCGGACCGTATCCTGCTGTTTGATCCCGATACCGGTACACGAATCCCCTTACGGGAACAATGACCTGCAGCAATGCACACTACTGCCGAACCGCGCCGGCGGTCAATCCCTCCAGGATCCATCGCTGAAATGCCGCGATCAACAGAATGACCGGGACCGTGGTGATCGTGACCGCCCCGTTGATCTGGCCCCACGGGATCTCATATACCGAAGCACCACTCAACATCGCAATACCCACGGGGACCGTATACCGTTCCGGTGACGGCAATACCGTCAGCGCAATGAGAAACTCGTTCCAGCAGAAAATGAACACAAGAATGGCCGTAACGGCAATCGCCGGACGACTCAACGGCCAGATGATACGTCCCAGGATCGACCACTCACGCAGTCCATCCATACGCGCTGCATGCACGAGTTCGATCGGGATCCGGCGAAATCCGGCATGCAGCATCCATACGGCAAACGGAACGTTGAGGAGCACGTATGCCAGGATCAGTCCCGGATAGCGGTTCACCAGATCGAGATAACGTACGATGAGGAAGAGCGGAATGACGAGTAGTGTGGGTGGTGTAATGGCCACGACGAGTAACCACCGTTGAAAACGCAGGGCCGCCTGCAGGGGGCGCAACCGCAAACGGTATGCGATCCAGGATGCCAGGACCACGGTCAGTCCGGTGCTGCCGGTCGCCACCACCACGCTGTTCCATAGGTACCGTTCAAACGGGCGTTTGGCGAAGACGTCGCGGAAGTTTTCCAGAGACCATACATGGGGTAAATAGGTGATCGGCAACCGGAATATTTCGGTTTCCGGTTTCAACGCAGTCAATACGGTCCATACCAGCGGAAACCAGCAGTACACGACGATGATCACGAGACCGAATACGAACCCGACGCGCACGGCGTGTTGCCGTATTGCCCGCACTGTTCGACACCTCCGCAGCCGGATTTCTCCTTTCCCCGAGACCGGGCACCGCACGCTGGCGTCCCCGGCTGTGTATCTTTACGCGCTGACGTGTTCGTACCGCAACGTCGTCATACGAATGATCCCGATGACACCACCGATCAATACGATGAGAAACACCGCAGTCAGGAACAGGCCATACCCGATATCGTCATAACGAAACGCGACCTCATAGATATAAATGGCCAGTGTGCGTGTACGGTCCGCGGGTCCCCCATGCGTGAGGACCCAGATCAGGTCAAAAATCCCCGCCGCATGGATGAAACGAAAGATCAACGCCACACGGATAAACGGTAACAGCAACGGCAGCACCAGATACCGCAATCGTGCCCATGCGCCACCGCCGTCCACGGCGAGACTCTGTTCGAGTTCCCGCGGGATGGTCTGCAACCCCGCAAGGAGAATAATGACGACAAACGGGGTCGTCTTCCACACATCGGCAAACACGGCGGCGAACATGGCCCCGCTGGGGTAAGCCAGCCAGTCGATCGGCCGGTCCAGCACCCCCAGACGCACGAGCATATCGTTGATCACACCGAATGGTCGATTGAACATCCACTGCCAGGACATCGCCATCACGGCCGTCGGCAATGCCCAGGGGATCAGGACAGCCAGACGCAACCAGCGTCGACCCAGCGGCGGACGGTGGACGGCCAGCGCAATGAGGAGCCCGAGCAACATTTCCAGCGGTACGGACCAGAGGGTGAACTTCAGCGTGTTCCATACCGTGCGGTGCAGATCCACGTCCCGGATGATGCGTACCCACCAGGGCAGGCGACGTGCCCGGCGAATGTACGCCATCGAGCGACGGAGTACGGTACGCGCTTCTTCCGGGGTTTCGACACCGGCGAGTACACCGCTGACGTGTTTCTGTAAGGTATCGCTGATCCAGGGATAATCCGGATGCACCGGCCGGGGACGCGCGTGTAAGAGACTGCGGAAGAGCGCCGGATAGTGAGGACTGCGGGCAAGGACTTCCGGGTCCCGATAGAGACTGCGCAGTACGGGTACGGCACCCCGGCGGAAGTGCAGAATTTTCTGCTGGTCCGGTTGAATGACAAACCGAATAAACTGCCACGCCGCTTCAATGTGTCGGGACGGGATCGAACGGGCGATCCCCAGTCCCCACCCGCCGAGTGTACCGACACCCGGGGATCCGTCCCGGGTGGGTAGCGGGGCAATGCCGACCTTTCCGCGCAGGGGCGAATCGTCACGCTGCAGCACATTCCATGCGTACGGCCAGTTGCGCATGAATACGGCTTTGCCCCGCATGAAAAATTCCAGTGAATGCTGTTCCTGGAACCCGAGGACACTGCGGGGTACCCACTCTTCGGCGATCAATCGTTGCATCATCTGCAGCGCGCGCCAGCCCGCCGGATGTTGAAAATCGAGTGCCGGAGGTCCGCCGCCGTTCCAGTAGAATTCCATGAAATTGCATACGAGTCCCTCGTACTGCATGCCCTGAAACACCAGACAGTACCGTTCCGGCGGATGTGCCACGCGACGGCAGATACGCAGGAGTTCCGTCCATGTGCGCGGCGGCGAACGGACCCAGTCCGTGCGATAGTACAGCACACCGACGTCGCTGCGCACGGGGACGCGATAGAGACGGCCCCGATACTGTCCGGCGGCAATATCCCCCGGCAGAAAACGTGCCCATTTCGTTCGGGGCAACCGATTGTCCAGCGGCACCAGCCAGCCACGGGCGGCAAACCGTGCTGTCCAGGTCACGTCCATGTATACGAGTTCAAACGGCGCCCCCGTGACAAACGCACGAATGTACATGTTCAGTCGATCATCGGTGGACCAGGGACCGGAGATGTACCGGACACGAATCCCCGGATGGGTGGTCTCGAACCGTCGAATGATCGTGGCCCAGGCACGGCCGACATCTTCCGGACCGACCATTCGCAGGACGATCGGTGTACGGGTCTCCGGCAGGGCGGCAAAAGCTGCAGCGGCCCAGAGGCACAATACCATCCAGACCAGCGAGATATATGCGTTCATTGTACGACCGCAGGGGTGCAGCACACCGACCGGACGGGGGACCCGTTTCGTCAGCGTTCGATGGCACGGTGGCACCGTTCGAATACTGCTCCGACGTAAGAATACACGCGGGATTATCGATGAAACGGCCATCCCCGATCGCCCCGGACCTCGACGATCTCGTTTGCACTGTTAAAAATCAATACACGCGGGGCGCCATGCCGCAGGTCCACTTCGTCGGGACGCACCCAGGCAAACGCCACCACGATCAGCCGGTCGCCCACCTGTGCCAACCGGGCAGCCGCACCGTTCACCCCGATGATTCGTGATCCGGTCGGCGCCGGGATGAGATAGGTGGAAAACCGGGCACCGTTGTGGACGTTATAAATATCCACCCGTTCGTACGGGTACAGCCCGGCTTCCTCAAGAAATGCCGCATCCACGGAAAGACTGCCGACATAGTCCAATCGGGTTTCCGTTACCACCACATGGTGCAGTTTGGCACGTAATACACTGATCCACATCCGTGCTGCTCCTTGTCTAACTGGACATGGTCACAGTGGGGGAATGCACACCCCCCGTGACCGGACGGGAATATCCCGCATCATTCACGATTTCACGTTCACAATGACGTTATCAATCAAACGCGTGTTTCCGATATATACAGCACCGGCAATGAGGACTTTTCCCGCGATGGTGGTCACGGGATCCAGGTTGTCCATATCGACGATCGCCAGATAGTCCACCCGAATCCGCGGTTCACGCGCAAGGTGCTCCTGCATGGTCCGCAACACCTGATGCGCATCCCGTTCGCCCTCCTGGATCATGCGTTGACCGATCTGCAACGCTTCATACAGTCGCGGTGCAATCGCCCGTTCTTCGGGCGAGAGATACGTATTCCGGGAACTCATCGCCAGCCCATCCGGTTCGCGAATCGTCGGCATGAGAATGAGTTCCACGTCCATATTCAGGTCCTGCACCATTCGTTTAATGATGACGAACTGTTGCGCATCTTTCTGACCGAAGAATGCAAAATTCGGCTGGACGATATGCAACAGTTTGCACACGACCGTACATACGCCACGAAAGTGTCCCGGCCGGGATGCACCTTCCAGTTTTTCACCGAGTTCCTCGACCTCCACGTATGTCCGGAACCCTTTCGGGTACATTTCTTCCACGGACGGATAAAACAACACATCGATCTGTTCACGACTCAGGAGATCGACGTCCCGTTCCAGATCCCGCGGATACCGATCGTAATCCTCGTGCGGACCGAACTGTTTCGGATTGACGAAAATACTGACGACCGCAAAATCGGACATGCGCCGGGCCTCGCGGATCAGGCTCAGATGTCCCTCATGGAGGTACCCCATCGTGGGAACAAACCCCACGACCTGACCGTTACTACGCGCCTGACGGCACAGCTCTTTCATCCGGGCAATGCGGCGAACGATTTCCATTGCGTGCTCCTCCGTTGACGTGCCGGTTACGTGCCGGAGTGCGTGGAGGACGGCGCCCACAGCGTACGCGTTTCGACGCGTCGTTTGAATTCTTCCACCGCGCGTTTCATCAGATCGTATGCATCGAGCAAACGCACGGCGAACGATGGCGACGGGAACGGTGTCAGGCCGACCAGATCGTGGAACACGAGTACCTGACCGTCGCATGCGGGTCCGGAACCGATACCGATGGTGGGAATCTGCAATCGCCGGGTGATGTCAGCCGCCCATGCTTCCGGCACGCATTCCAGAACGATCGCAAAACACCCCGCATCTTCCAGTGCGAGGGCGTCCTCGATCAGACGCTCACGTTCGGCCTCCGACTTACCGGGTCGCACGAATCCGCCCACCATGAGGTACGACTGGGGGGTTAAACCGATATGGCCCATGACCGGAACCTGTGCCTGACACATCCGTCGCACCGTGGCCACACGTTCACGTCCCCCCTCGATCTTGACCGCGTCGGCGCCGGCTTCTTTGATGAAACGCAACGCGTTACGGACGGCCTCGCGATCGTCGATCTGAAAGCTGCCGAGCGGCATATCGGCCACCACCAGAGCGGCCGGACGTGCGCGGGTGACCGCACGGGTGTGATGTAACATCTCTTCCATGGTCACCGGCAGGGTGGTGTCATACCCGAGGACCACCATTCCGAGAGAATCCCCGACGAGGATGATATCGATCCCGGCTTCATCGACGATACGCGCGGTGGGATAATCATACGCCGTCAGCATGGTGATGGGTTCACCCCGGGCCTTCTTGCGGGCGATCGTGCGCAGGGTGACCTTCCTGCGGTTGTGCGTCTGGACAGACATGGACACCTCCGACTCCGGGGCCCGTGGCTCCCGGGTGGTCATCCTATTATAGGAAAAGACGAGAGAAGAATGCCAATCCCGGTCCCGGGGGTCGGTGGGCGGGGCTCAGGTGTCGGGTCCCAGGTGTCGGGTCCCAGGTGTCGGGTGTCTTGTGGGGGCGACCGATTGGAAATCGCCCGACCATGATAGAAACTCAGACACCGCTGTGGCCCCTGATGGACACCGACGTGCCATTCAATGGCCACTCCGGTACGGCGGTCACAACTACAAAACGCCCGACACCCGAGACCCGACACCTGACACCTGAGACCCGAGACCTGGGACCGGACACCTGAGACCCGAGACCTGAGACCCAATCCCCGCACTTCCCTTGCACCCGCATGGACCGCACGGATATAATGACTCCCCGCAAGAATCCAACCGAAGGAGCTGTTGCATGACCACATCCGTTCGGATCGGTGTCATCGGAGGTAGTGGATTCTATCGGATGGCGGATGTCGAGGTTCTCGAGGAACGTGAACTGGACACCCCGTTCGGAACACCTTCCGGACCGTATGTCATCGGTCGCCTCGCGGAACAAACAGTGGCGTTCCTGCCCCGTCACGGTGTGGGGCACCGGTACATGCCAACGGAGATCAATTTCCGCGCCAACATTTACGGTTTCAAAATGCTCGGTGTGGAATGGATCATCTCGGTCAGTGCGGTCGGCAGTATGAAAGAATCCATTCGTCCCGGAACGATGGTCATTCCCACGCAGTTCCTCGATCGAACCCGATTGCGTCCCCGCACGTTTTTCGGGAATGGCATCGTGGCCCATGTGAGTTTTGCCGATCCGGTATGCCCGGAACTGTCCCGTGCCATATACGAAGCCGCGCAGGCGGTCGGCGCGGAAGTCCAGTACGGTGGCACGTATCTATGCATTGAAGGTCCGCAATTCAGTACACGCGCCGAATCGGAGGTCTATCGGCAATGGGGCGTGGACGTCATCGGAATGACAAATCTCCCGGAAGCCTGGCTCGCGCGGGAAGCCGAGATCTGCTACGCCACGATCGCCATGGCTACGGACTATGACTGCTGGTACGAACATGCCGAACCCGTTACGGCTGAAATGGTGATCGCCACGCTGCAACGGAACATTCAGACGGCCCAGGCCGTTGTTCGTGAGACCATGCGCGCGTTTCCCCTGCCCCGTACCTGTCCGTGCAGGAATGCCCTGGAGAACACCATTCTCACCGATCCGGAGGTCATTCCGCGGGCGGCCTGGGAACGTGTCCGTTTGCTCGTTGAGCGGTACATCCCGGAGGACCGTATTGCGCAACCGGGAGAAGACCCATCCTGACACGAGACAGTCACGTGCGACTGTCCGGTCGCGATGCACCCACAGAACGCATCCACACGGAGAGGAGATATCATGTGTCGGCAGCATCGAACTCGATGGATTGCGATGTTCGGCATTCTCCTGCTCGGCAGTCTTCCGGTGTTTGCACTGAACGATGTCCAGGAGACCTCCCCAAAACGTCCATCCGCGGCGTCGTTCCGGCAGATCTGGCTCCAGCGTGTGCACGAACGGATCCTGCCGAACGGACTCCTCGTCCTCGCCGTCCCGATGGGGAGTGCCCCGGTGGTGGCATTCCACACATACGTGGACGTCGGCGCGGTGGACGAACCCGTCGGCGATACGGGACTCGCGCACCTCTTCGAGCATCTGGCGTTTAAGGGTACTTCGACCATCGGAACGACAGACTGGGAAAGGGAAAAAGCCGCACTGGAAAAGATGGAATCGGCGCACCACTGTTACCTGGAAGAAAAGTGGCGCGGCGATCAGGCGGACAAAACCCGGATGCAACAGTGCTGGGAAGAGTTTCAGTACTGGCAGAAAGAAGCACAGAAATACGTCCGTTCGGATGAGTTCGGCAAAATCATTGAACAGAACGGTGGCCGGGGGTTGAACGCAACAACGAGCGCGGACGCGACCCGGTACTTTTACCGGCTCCCGGCGAATCGCATCGAACTGTGGTTTTACCTGGAATGGGCACGGTTTACAGATCCGGTCTTTCGGGAATTTTACAAGGAACGGGACGTGGTCCTGGAAGAATACCGTTTGCGCGTGGAGAACAGCCCGATCGGACGGCTGATCACCCGTCTGCTCGGTGTGGCGTTCATTGCCCATCCGTATGGTCGTCCGGTGATCGGATTTCCATCGGATCTGGCAAACACGGAAATCGCGCGTGCAGAAACGTTCTATCGCACGCACTACTGCGCGAGCAATATGGCCGTGGCCATCGTCGGTCGTATCGATCCGGATACGGTATTCAGCCTTTCGGAACGGTATCTCGCACGGCTTCCCACGTGTCCATCCCGTCGACCGATCGTGACCCGCGAACCCCCGCAGGAAGGACCACGTCGCATGGTCATCCGGATGCAGGCGCAACCGATGATCGTGCTGGCATACCATATCCCGTCGTTCCGCCATCCGGACTGGCAGCCTCTGGAAGCCCTCTCGTACATCCTCGCACGCGGACGCAGTTCCCGGTTGTACCAACGACTGGTGATCCGGGAAAAAATCGCAGCGACGGTCGGCGTGTTTCCCGGATATCCAGGCCGCAAGTATCCCACACTGATGATCGTGTACGCCGTTCCCAATCCGAACATCACGACTGACCGGATCGAACGCACGATCCTGGATGAAATTCAGCGGATCCAGAACGACGGCATCACGCCGGAAGAATTGCAACGGTATCAAAACCAGGCACTGCACGATTTCTATCGCACGTTTGAACGCAATGCTTCACTGGCGGCCGCATTGACAGCATACGCCAAACTCACCGGTGACTGGCGCCACCTGTTCGACGAACCGGAACGTATCCGCGCGGTCCGCCCTGAGGACGTTCAGCGGGTGGCACGCACGTATCTGCGACCGGAACTGCGTACCGTGGGAGAGATCCAGCCGCTCCCGGCGGAACCGTCGACCCCGTCCACCGATGATACACACCCGGAGGAGAACTGATATGGTGCACCACGTCCGTGGATACCTGATCCTGGGGTTCGGTCTGGTGCTGGTGATCACGACCCTGCCCGTTGCTGCCCAGACGCCCACACCGGCACCCCCACCCTCCTGGGAGGCCCTGCAGTTTCCCCCTCTGCCCGCGTTCCAGCCACCGCGACCGCGCACGTTCCGATTGCGGAACGGGATCCCTGTCTATATGCTCCCCGATCCGACGGTGCCCGTGGTGCGGCTGGTGGGATGGATGGATGTGGGCGAGATCCACGCACCGCGTCCCGGTATCGCCGGTTTAACCGGTACGCTGTTACGCACCGGGGGAACCCGACTGCATACGCCGGACGAACTGGATGCCCTGCTCGACGCGCGGGCGATCGAACTGGAAATCCAGATCGGGCGGACCAGTGGACAGATTACACTCGCCATGCTGAGCGAACAGATGCGGACGGGACTGGCCATTCTCGGTGAAGTACTGACTGAACCCCGCTGGGACCCGGATCGCCTGGAAGTCGCCAAGCGTCAGGAAATTGCCTTTCTCATGCGGGAAAACGACGATCCGGAAGCCATCGTCGCCCGGGAGTTTCAGAAAATCGTGTTCGGCGCCGACCATCCGTATGGCCGATACCCGACGCCGGCCGACATTCGTGCGATCACCGTGGACGACATTCGTACGTTTTACGAGCAGCACATCCGTCCCGACCGGCTGATCATTGGTGTCTGGGGCCGGTTTAACGAACGCGACCTGCGCAATGAGTTGAGACAGTATCTCGGGAACTGGCGCCGCCCCCGAACCGAGCGTGCACGTCCGGGACTGCCGGTGACCCGTCCGGGGATCTATCTCGTGCGCAAACCCGACGTCACCCAGACGAAAATCCGGTTCGGGTATGCCGTGCCCCCATTCAATCCGAAACAGCCGTACGCGCGGGACATTTACGCGCTGCAGGTGGCCAACGTCATTTTCGGGCGCGGGTTTGCCAGCCGCCTGTTCGTGCGCATCCGCACGCAGATGGGCCTGGCGTATTACGCGTACAGTCGATACCCCGTATCGTTCCAGCATCCGGGCGCGTTCGTGATCGCCACGGCGACCCAGGCGCAGCGTACCGTTCAGGCCATTCGCGCTATCCAGGATGAGCTGGAACGCATCCGTACAGAGGGCGTGACCGATGCGGAAGTCCAGTATGCGAAAAACTGGTTGATCAACTCTTTTATCTTCGAGTACGAAACACCGGCGAATATCGTATTGAATTACCTGGAACTGGCGGCAGCCGGTCTACCGGAAGACTATCTGGAGCAGTTCGTTCCGAATGTCCAGGCCGTCACGACCGACGACGTCAATCGGGTGATCCGCCAGTACTGGCACCCGGAACGCATGGCATTGCTCGTCGTGGGTACGCCGGAAAAGTTTGACAGTCCGCTTTCGGTACTGGGAGAAGTGCACGAGATCCCGCTGCACGGCATGCAATCCTCGGGAGGGCCATGATGAAATCTTTGACTATGCTGATCCGGAGTTGGCGCATCATGACACTTTTCGCGGCCACGATGACCCTGATGGGTGGGGGACTGCTCTCGCAGGTGCCCCAGGAATATGCCAGAGAGGTCTATCAGGCACGCCGCGCCAGACTCGCCGAACTGCTCGGTGACGCACTGGCGATCGTCCTGGCGCGGTCGGAAGACGATATCGACGAGTTCGTGCAGGACAACTATTTTTATTATCTGACCGGCCTGGAAGTGCCAGATGCAGCGCTCATCATCTGGCCGGGGGCACCGCGTGAAACATGGAAAGAAATCCTGTTCCTCCCGCCGAAAGATCCACAACAGGAAGTCTGGACCGGACCGAAACTCGCGCCCGGAAAAGAGGCTCAGGAACTCACCGGGATCGCGACGATCTTGCCGACCACCCAGCTGGACAGCATGCTCGCCCGTTTGTTGCGTCAGAATCCGACCGTGGCCGTATTGAACGAACCCGTCGGATTGAACGATCCCCCGACCCGATACCTGTACTTTGTGAATCGACTGCGGGAACGGTATCCCGCACTACCGATCATCAACCTCTCCGTCATACTGGACGGCATGCGTCGGATTAAAGACGCCTACGAACTGCGTTTAATGCAGCGGGCGATTGACATTACGGCAGAGGCGTTGATCACGGCCATGCAACGGTTGCAACCGGGCATGTACGAATACGAGATCGAGGCCCTCATTGAATACGAGTTCAAACGCCGGGGTGCCATGCAACTCGCGTTTCCCTCGATCATCGGATCCGGTATCCGTACCACGATTCTGCATTACAACCAGAATCGGCACCGGATCGAGGATGGTGATCTCGTTTTGATGGACGTGGGTGCGCGGTTCGGGTACTACTGTGCGGATATCACCCGGACGGTTCCGGCGAACGGCAAATTCACGAAAGAACAGCGGGAAATTTACGAGATCGTTCTGGAAGCCCAGCAGCGTGCCATGGACGCCATTCGGCCGGGGGTCAAAATCCGGGACGTGATTCACCGCGTGGCCAAAGAGTTCATCGAATCGAAGGGATACGGCAAGTATTTCCCCCACAGCACAAGTCACTATCTCGGTATGGAAGTGCACGACGTGGGAGATTATAATCAACCGCTTGAACCGGGTGTGGTGATCACCGTGGAACCCGGGATTTATATTCCTGAAAAGAAAATCGGTATCCGGATTGAAGACGATGTGGTCGTAACCGAAAACGGGTACCGTTTGCTGAGTGGAAAGGTTCCGCGCGATCCGGACGCCATCGAGCGACTCATGCGGCAACGATAACCTTTCGCCGTCCACGGCAAGAGAACCGTGTTTCGCAAAATCCTGATCGCCAATCGGGGTGAAATCGCGGTACGGATCATTGCAGCCTGCCGGGAACTCGGTATCCAGACGGTGGTCGTCTATTCGGAAGCCGATCGGGACGCCATGCATGTCCACCTGGCGGACGAAGCGGTCTGCATCGGTCCCGCTCCCGTACAGGAAAGTTACCTGAACATTCCAAACATCATCAGTGCGGCAGAGATCACCGG
>CAZIRO010000076.1:3197-12559 GCA_964541595.1 uncultured Acidobacteriota bacterium | reverse complement strand
GTCGGCTGTTTCGGTCCGGCAGGACGGAGCAGCTGCTGCGCGACTACCCCACCTCCCGGTATGCCGCCTGGGTGCGCTACCAGCGATTGGTCAAGTATACTCCCGGATTGACTCATGACCAGGCGTACGGGTATATCCCCCGGGTCATCTGGTACCTGCGGTATGTCCACGGTCTGGAGCACGACGACCTGGCAGCCCGCGTTGCAACGTTCTGGCAGGTGCCCTGGGTGGGCGAGGAGATGGGATGGCGGGGGTTGCACGGACGGGAGGTCATGATCTGGAATCGGCTGGAAGCAGAAAAGATTCTGAGGACCTATCCGGATTTTCCCTACCGGGATGAAGTCCGACTGACGCGCGCGGTGAGTCGGATTGCGCTGGGCGAGGAGGTGGCGGGACTGCGGGAGGTCGCGGAGCTGGCACGCAGCAAGGGACGGGTGGCCGAATGGGCACGGCGGTTTCTGGAGGCGTATGCACGGGAGGTGTGGGCACCGTTGCATCCGGGAGAAGCGTTTCCATACAGGCCGGAGCGTCGCTGAGACTACGGACCTCGGGGATGTCGACGAACCGTTCCGTGACTTCTCTGGAAATCGTGAATAACATGTGAAACTTCCCGGGTCAGGTAGTCGCATCTGATGATCATTCCGCGATTTCCCCATCAATGGCGGGAACCCGGCAATTCCGTTTTCAGGCATCGCTTCGGGATCAGGACGGGACATGCGCTGCCAATGGGCATCACCGGAAAACGCCGTTACGGATACCGGTACGGCACACCGCGGTACCAGTCCACACACGGACGCCGGACATCTCGCACGATCCAAACGACCACGACATCAAACCGCACGGGCACACACCGCAGTCCCCGTTGACGCATCCAGTTCAGCGCGGCATGCACGATACGACGGCGTTGATAGGGCGACACGATGGGGTCCGGTTTCCACGGGTATCGGTTGCTTCGGGTTTTCACCTCGACAAATACCCATACCGGACCATCCCGGGCAATGATGTCAATCTCTCCGCGTGGTGTGCGCACGCGGTGTGCCAGAATGGTCAAGCCCCGGGCGCGGAGAAAATCGGCGGCATAGGCTTCACCCCAGCGACCGCGATCGGCCGCACCCTGCAGACGAGGGACCTTCCGGCGCCGCAGTTTCCAGCGGTTCCAGCGGCTGTATATCCAGCGGCTGAGCGTTGCCATCCAGGAGTCGCCATACGCCATCGGCCGTAAACTCCAGGATACGGGCCCCCTCGTCCCAGGAAGGCACGCACAGGATCTCCCGGGGATATCCCGCGGGGTTCACGATCCGTGCGAACACGTGAAAATGGCCGAAGAGAAACCACCGAACAGATTGTCCGGCCGCGAGGTGCATCGCATGTTGATACAGGACGTGCCACGGGATTGGCCGTTTGCGACGGAACGGCGGGCGATGCAGTCGACGTTCCACGCGGTATGCGAGCCAGGTCAACCCGCCCGCGGGCAGGCGGCGCAGGACCCACCAGGTGATCGGGTGGTGCAGCACCCGTTGCCAGATCCAGTCCGCACGGTCGGTACGATCGATCCCGTGACCGTGTACCATCATGAGCGCATGCGGCCCCACATGTGCGTGCAGGATCGCACCCACACCGGCGAGGACCGGTTGCCAGGATTCCGGATGCAAATCCCGATTGCCCCGGATCCAGAAGAACTGCAAACCCGAGGCCCGCGCTGTAGCCAGCAGGTGATAGACCGCGTGTTGCAGTGGGGTCCAGCATTTTCGGCGTCCCAGAAACAGATGAAAGAAATCTCCGCCGCAAACGATGGGCACACGATGCCTGAGGGCGAGTTCGACCAGCCGTTGCAACGCGTGCCATTTATCGACACGTTCACCGTCGCGCAGGTGCAGATCGGACACGATCCAGATACGGGGTACGGAATTCACCCGAACGACCGCGCGGTCCGTGGCGTATTGCGCATTGCGAACCCAGAACGGATGGACAGAATTCGGCATATGCAATGCAAAAATTCTATTCCGTTTTCGGCCAGCGTTGCATTGCATCCTGCAGAGCAGCCACATGATGGATGGCCATACACTCTGCGTCCTGCACGATACGACGCACCAGTCCCGTGAGCACGCGACCCGGTCCCACCTCGACGAACGTCGTGACACCGAGTTCGCGGAGTCGCCGAATCAGACGTGTCCACTGTACCGGTGCGGTCATCTGCCGTTTCAGAATGGCGCGTGCGGTTTCCGGATCGGTGACGGGTTCGGCCGTGACGTTGTTCATCCAGGGGATACGCAGCGGCTGCCAACCGACCGCGTCAATATGTGCCGCCAGTCGCTCTTCCGCGGGTCGCACCAGCGGTGTGTGAAACGGCGCCGACACCTGCAGGAAAACCACACGACGCGCTCCGGCCGCCCGGCACTGTTCGGCCGCTTCACGCACAGCCGCCGTGTGGCCGGCGATGACGATCTGGTCCGGGGCGTTCCAGTTCGCAGGGCCGACCCAGTATTCGGGCCGCGCGATCGAAGCGCAGATCCGCGCAACGGTATCTTCCCCAAGTCCGATAACCGCAGCCATCGTACCGGTACCCACCGGAACGGCCTCCTGCATGTATCGTCCCCGGTAGTATACGAGGCGCACGCCGTCCTCGAAACGCAATGCGTCTGCAGCCACGAGTGCGGTATACTCGCCCAGGGAATGCCCGGCGACAAAGTCGGGAGTGAGCGTCGTATACGACCGCAACACATGCCAGTATGCGATGCATACGGTCAGGATGGCCGGTTGTGCGTGGTATGTCACGGTTAACGCGTCTTCCGGACCGGAGAGACACAACTGCAGCAGGTCCCGGCCAATGACTTCGCCGGCAGTCGTGAACAGTGCACGGACCTCCGGATAGGCCTCCAGGAGATCGCGACCCATTCCGACCTTCTGAACCCCCTGACCCGGAAACAGTACGGCAATTCGACCCATTGTATAAGACCTATAGGTCCTATAGGTCTTATAGGACCGATTCCATTCTCTGGGGAAAATTGATATTCGGGCGGATCCAGTTCGGATAATCGATCTCGGCAATGGCGACGATCTTGCCCTGGGGGGAGAACACCTTGAGATACCGCTCGCGGGTCAACCGTTCGACACCCTCGATCTGTCGCATCAACGGGGGCAACGGAACGCTCTGTCCACTCAGCAGACGCCGCAGGATCACGGGGTTGGCCCGCAAACGGGGCCATTCCGGTGCGATGTCTTCAAGGGGAATAAAATACGGCGGTCGCAATTCCGGTTGTTCCCGAAAACGGGCGAGCGGAATGGTGTCCTCCAGGGAATACCTTCCCCACCGTATCCGGCGAATGCGGTCAACAATGGCGCCGCATCCGACTGCCTGGCCGACATCGCGGGCCAGCGCGCGAATGTATGCACCGGCAGAGCAGTGAATCTTTAAATGCGCGTACGGGGGGACCCAGGTGATGAGATCAATGACGTAGAAACGCACCCGTTTCGGAGGCGGCGGCGGGACTTCCTTTCCACGGCGCACCCACCAGTACAGCGGACGGCCCCTGTACTTTTTCGCGGAGATCAACGGGGGCACCTGATCGATCTCTCCAACGTATCGACGCAAAACCTCGCGCAACCGGTCCTCCGTCAGATCGTCGGGGACCGGATGTTCCGCGATCACACGCCCGGCACGATCGTGGGTATCCGTTTCCACACCGAACCGGAAGACCGCCTCATAGACCTTATCCGCATGTACGAGAATGGAAGCCAGCCGCGTCGCCAGCCCCAGCGCCAGCGGAAGAACACCCTCCGCCATGGGATCGAGCGTGCCCAGATGGCCCACACGACGCTGTCGCAATACCCTGCGTACAACATCGACCACATCGTGCGAAGTCGGGCCCGCAGGTTTGGCAATGAGCAAAATGCCATGATAACCGTTCAGCGCGTCACGGGTCATTCGGTCGTTCCTCCGAGGATGAGCTCGACGCCTCCGGTACCGGTATCACGATCTCCCCCGGCTGTACATACATTAACTCCTCGCGGGCGATGCGTTCGATGACTTCCGGATCGGTACGCGCGCGTTCAATCGCGCGTTGCAATCGCACCGCACGTGCCCGCAACGCCTGCAGTTCCCGCATCAACTGCTGTTCCTGACGGGTCAGCATCATCCAGTACTGCACACCCTGCGGATCGAAAAGCGACCACAGGATCGACAGGATGCTCAACCCCAGACAGGCTACGAACACGCCTTTTCCCAGGTCCATGCGCATCACGATCCTTCCTGAAAATAGCGCAATGCCGCCTGCACGAGTTGCTGTGCGATTTCCTTCCGGGGACTCTCGCTGTAAATCCGGATCAACGGTTCTGTTCCGGCCGTGCGCACGAGTAACCAGGTGTCATCGTCAAAATAAAACTTGATACCATCGATGGTTTCATGACGACGCACCCGGCGCCCCGCGATGGTTTTCGGCAATTGCACCTGCCAGCGCTGATATCGCTGTTTCGCATCCGGTGTACAGGCACACCGTGCTTTTGCCTGATAGAGCAGACCGTACTTGCGGATCACTTCCTGCCAGTATTCTATCAGGGAAAGTCCGGTAGTCGCAACGACTTCCACAGCAAGCAGGCAGGCGAGCATTCCGTCCTTGTCCGGAATATGTCCCCGCATGGTAAACCCGGCGCTCTCCTCCACGGCGATCAGAATGTCCGGCCGCTGCATGTGGGTGACCATGTATTTATACCCGATGGGTGTCTGGATCACCGGCTGGCCGTGCGCACGGGCGATGCGGTCGATCAGATGCGTGGTGGCCACATTGCGGACCACGCCCCCCTTTTCCCGACGCACCTCGAGCAGGTAATCGTACAGAATACAGAGCAACTGTTCGGGTTGCACGTACACACCGCCCATGTCCACAATACCGAACCGGTCGCCGTCCCCATCCATCGCCAGACCGAGATGAAAACGGCCGTCGCGGACGAAACGGATCAACTCCTGCACGTTTTCGACAGTGGCTTCCGGACCGTACCCCCCGAAATAGGGATCCTTGAAACTGTGAATCGGTTCGACCGTCATCGGAGTCCACTGGGTCAGGAAACTCTCGAGATACTCACGCGTGGACCCGTAGAGGGGATCGACCACGACACGTAACTCCGACTGCAGGCGTTCTGGCGGCACCAGCCGTTTGAGCTGTTCCAGATAGTCGTCCTTGAGTTCGACCATTTCGATCCACTGCTCGTCATACGTCATTGCGATCATCGGATGGTTCCGGTACTGCAGCAGGCGATCTTCGATCTCCCGCGCGATCTCATCGCTGAGCAAAGCACCATGCGCGTCCATGATTTTAATCCCGCTGTATTGCGGAAGATTGTGACTGCCCGTGAAGTTCAGGCCCAGGGACGCCCCCCGCTGAACGACACCCCAGCAGATAGCCGGTTGCGGCGTATCCCGCTGGGCAAACCAGACGGGAATATGCCAGCGGGCGAATACACGCGCGCTCTGCTCCGCGAACCGCTCGGATAGAAAACGGGAATCGTACCCGATGAGCACATGCGGAGAACCCTGATGCGCCAGCAGCCACTGGGCAAGTACGGCGGAAAGACGACGGACGTTTACGAACGTGAAATCATCCCCGATGACCCCCCGCCATCCGGCGGTACCGAAATGAATCCGCGTGACCATCTTTCCCCGCGCGTTTAATGGTCCTCTTCCCGCGTGAAGTGACACAAAAAAGTGCCGGGAAGGACAGAATTCCCCTGTCACTTCGTGTCACTTTTCCCGTCATTTCAGTGATCTCAATAGTACATCTGCGCGGAAAGAGGGGCAAGTCCGGAAACGGTGACCACCGGTCTCAGGTCCCAGGTGTCAGGTATCCGGGACGGGAGACGGAAGACAGGGGACGGGGCATCCCATGGACGGGGGATAGCGCATGACCGCATGGGTACCCACGGTGTCCCATTGCCTGCGTCCTTGGGAAGCGTGCATCGCCGAATTTGCATTCCAGCGGGGATTTCATCATAATGAATTTTTCCGAAAAACGGTATCTATTTGGCGGCGGTACAATGATCATTCTCGGTATCAATGCGTATCATGGTGATGCATCCGCGGCGATCGTCGTCGACGGCAAACTCGTGGCTGCGGCGGAAGAAGAACGGTTCAATCGGATGAAACACTCGGCGGGGTTCCCCGTTGCAGCCGTTCGGTACTGTCTGCAAGCGGCCGGGGTCACTATCCGGGAGGTCGACCACATCGCCATTCCGCGCAAGCCCCGGGCACGGCTCTGGCGCAAGATCGTATACGGTCTGCGCATGCCCCGGCTTGCGGTGGAGCGTTTACGCGCGTGGACAGCGTTCGGTTCTGTCAGGGAGACACTGGCACGGGCACTTGATGTCGATCCGGCGGATATCCGCGCCCGCTGGCACCGTGTGGAACACCACGTCGCTCACATCGCCAGCGCGTTTTACGTCTCTCCGTTTGAACGTGCTGCCCTGCTCTCGCTGGATGGACTCGGCGATTTCGCCAGCGGAATGTGGGGCATCGGAGAGGGAAATCGCATTCACATCTGGGGCAGCGTGGCGTTTCCCCATTCGCTGGGCATGTACTACACGGCATTGACCCAGTATCTCGGGTTCTGGAAGTACGGGGACGAATACAAGGTGATGGGCCTCTCCGCGTATGGAGAGCCGGAGTATATCGATGAGTTCCGCCGGATGGTACGGACGTACTCGGGAATGGGTTACCGGCTGGATCTCCGGTTTTTTATCCACCATCGGAACGGGCCAACGATGACCTGGCGGTCCGGAGAACCTCGACTGGGACAGCTCTTTTCACACGGGATGGAGCGCGTATTCGGACCGCGGCGTCCGCCGGATGCGCCGATTGAACCCCGGCATCAGCACATTGCGGCGACGTTACAGCGTCGACTGGAAGAAGCCGTCTTTCACCAGTGGAATACGCTATACCGTCTGATCGAACAGCGCACCGGCCGTGCCGTCTCGGCACTTGCATATGCCGGGGGTGTGGCGTTTAACTGTGTGGCGAACGGTAAGATCTTTACGGAGACGCCGTTTACGGATATTTTTGTACAGCCGGCGGCCGGGGACGCCGGATTGGCGATCGGTGCGGCGTTCTATGTGTATCATCAGATCCTCGGGTATCCCCGCTCGTTTGTGATGACACATGCCTATTGGGGACCGGACTTTTCGGATACGGCCATTCGCGCAGTACTGGAGCAACACGGTCTCCCGTATCGGCGCATGGACGGTGATGCATTACTGGAGTGGACAGCGCGTCAGATCGCGGACGGAAAGGTCGTCGGCTGGTTCCAGGGACGGATGGAGTGGGGTCCCCGGGCGCTGGGGAATCGCAGCATTCTCGTCGATCCGCGGCGACCCGAGATGAAAGACATTTTAAACCGTCGTGTGAAGCATCGGGAACCGTTTCGACCGTTCGCGCCGTCCATCCTTGAGGAGTATACGCATGAATACTTTGAATGTGCATACCCCTCCCCGTTCATGTTGATGGCGTATCCCGTGCGCGCCGAGAAGCGTGCGGAGATTCCGGCGCCCACGCATGTGGACGGTACCGGCCGATTGCAAACGGTTGCGCGCGAGACGAATCCACGCTACTGGGGACTCCTCGAAGCCTTTCGAAGACTGACCGGGGTGCCCGTATTGCTGAACACGAGTTTCAACGAGAATGAACCCATTGTACATACGCCGGAAGAGGCCGTTGCGTGTTTCCGGCGCACGCATATGGACGTCCTTGTTCTCGGTAACTACGTGGTCGTCCGTTCAGGAGCCGGGTGGACGAACGACGATACTTCCGGCCGTCATCGGTCATAGATCTTTGGGGTTGGTCCCAGGGATCAGGTTTCAGGTATCCGGTCTCTTTGACACCCGACACCCAACACCCAACACTTGACACCTGGGACCTGTCACCTGACACCCGACACCCGGTATCCACCGGGCCATCCGCGCATCCGGCGCATCCCCTGTCCTATTGCCCGTCCCGGTCCCAGCGCTGATTTCCTTGATCACCGCGGCACGCGTGCGGTACAATCCCTGCGGACACGACAATAAGGGGAGTTCGGGAGCGGGCAGGTCGATAGAGCCGCCGCAGGGCGTTCTATCGACCGCCCATTCTCTTTTTTTCTGCTGAAGGCAAGGTTACTTCACCGTAATGCGATCTTTGATGCGCGCGAACTTCTTCATCCCGATACCCGGCACGTTCAGCAGTTCCTCTTTCCGCTGAAACGGACCGTGTTCCTCCCGGTAGGCCACGATCCGTGCCGCCAGTTTCGGTCCGATACCGGGCAACTGCTCGAGTTCCGTCGCACTGGCGCGATTGATATTGATCAGGTGTGTCTCCCTGCCGGATGGCGCGTTTTGTGCGATCACACCGTTCGTGGTCCCCCATGCGACCCAGACGAACACGCCGAAGAGCATGCTCAGCATCCATACACGAGCCGTCGAATGCATTATCGGCCTCCTGTCAAGCGGATTATGCCCGTTCACAGCGGGCACGGGGGAGTATGCAAGGTATATGCCATCGCGTGTCCGCAGGGACAAACCGCAAATCAGTCCCACACATGCGCCGGGTGTTATCGGGACGCCGGCGCCGGGCGGGTGTATGCGCAGGGAGTACATGCTGTATGCTTTCGGGTACACCGATCAGTGTCGGGGCATATGAAAGAGTTCTCGCGCCCGTTCCGTCGCGCGTACGACGGCCTTAATGAGTGTCACCCGAACACCACCGGCTTCGAGTTCCAGAATGCCGTCAATTGTACATCCGGCGGGCGTGGTCACGGCGTCCTTGAGTTTGGCCGGATGTTCGCGCGTACTGAGAACCATTTTGGCCGCGCCGAGCACCGTCTGAGCGACCAGTTCCGTGGCCACCTCTCGGGACAGTCCGACCTTTACGCCGGCCTCCGCGAGGGATTCGATGATGATGTAAATAAACGCCGGTCCACTGGCGCTCAATCCGGTGACCGCGTCCATCCACCGTTCGTCCAGGACCATTGTGCGACCGACCGCATCAAAAATACGACGGGCGACGGCCATATGCGTGTCGGTGGCGTGCGGACCGGGTGCCAGCACGGTCATCCCCTCCCGCACCATGCAGGCGACGTTCGGCATGGCGCGAATCACCGGGATATCCGCACCCAGCACGTCCTGAATGAACGCGATCGGCACCGATGCGGCGATCGAGATCACCAGATGGCGCGGTTCAATGACGGGACGGATTTCCCGGAGTAATGTGGGCACCGTCTGCGGTTTGACACAGATCACGGTCACATCCGCCCATGCCGCCATCTCGCGGTTATCCCGCGAGACCGTGATGCCGTATGTTGATGCAATGTACTCCTGACGGGCAGGCTGGCGGACCGTGGCACGTA
>CAZIRO010000076.1:0-3187 GCA_964541595.1 uncultured Acidobacteriota bacterium | reverse complement strand
GTGGGTGCGATCCACGACGCCGGCGGTCAGCAGACCACGCAGGAGCGCTTCACCCATCTTGCCCGCACCGAGAATGGCGATGCGTCCGATGGCGGTCATGGTGTATCCTCCGCAGTTCCACGAACCGCACCGCGCCAGTGAACATAGAATGAATTTAGGCATCTGCTGACCGATCGGCAATCGAATGTGTTCTGAGATCGCGACAGGCAACGGGACACCGTGGGGACCCATGCGGTCATGCGCGATCTCCAGCCCATGCGATGCCCCGTCCCCTGTCTTCCGTCTCCCGTCCCGGATACCTGACACCTGCATACCCGACACCCGACACCTGGGACCTGACACCGGTGGATCCGGTGGTGCGCACGACCCATTGCCTGTCCCGATTTCTGATCCCACCGTTTGCGGAACATCTCAAGATGGCCTAAGATAAAGCCCATCACTGACAAACGCCTGCGGAAGTTTCCATGGGATTGATCCGACTGGAACACGTCGTGAAAGTGTATGCAAACGGTGTACGTGCGCTGGATGGCATCCACCTCCAGGTGGAATCGGGTGAGTGGCTGGCGATCATGGGACCTTCCGGCGCCGGAAAGAGTACGCTATTGCACCTGATCGCTGCACTGGAACCCCCGACGTCCGGGGAGATCTGGGTGGCCGATGTGCCCGTACACCGACTGACACCGCGCGAGGCAGCAGCATTTCGTCGCACCACGATCGGTATGATCTTTCAGCAGTTTCATCTCGTCCCCTATCTGACGGCGCTGGAAAACGTGATGCTCGCGCAGTACTTTCACAGTGTGCCGGACGAGGCCCAGGCACGTGCCTTACTGGAACGCATGGGACTCGGTGATCGTCTGCATCACTATCCGGCCGAACTGTCCGGTGGCGAGCAACAGCGTGTGGCCATCGCCCGTGCCCTGGTCAACGATCCCCCGATTTTGCTCGCCGACGAACCCACCGGCAATCTCGACCAGGTGAACGAGGAGATCGTGCTTCGACTCTTTCAGGAACTCCATGCCCAGGGCAAAACACTGCTGCTGGTGACGCATTCTCCACACGTTGCCCGGTTTGCGCAGCGTCATATCGTACTGGAGCACGGTCGTCTTGTGGACATTCCGCAGGCGTGGGTGACCGTACAGGAACCGGCATAGACCTCCCGGAATCGGGACAGGAAATGGGGCAGGTGGTATTTCAGGGTCAGGAATCGCAGGCGTGGGCGAATAAACCCGGTGCAGTTCAACGGCACCGACACCATCCCGATTCCCGCCCCGATCTCGGACACTTCGGATCAAACGGCACACCCCGACTTTCGGAGAGGTGCTGACATGCCCCGGTGGTTCGGTACGGATGGTATTCGCGGAGAGAGTTTCACTTTTCCCGTCACGGAACAGGTTTTCCGGGCAATCGGGTTTCACTGGGGACGTGATCTGGTCGATCGCTACGGTGTCCGGGACGTGATCGTCGCACGGGATACGCGCGCAAGCAGCCATGCACTGGCGCATGCGTTCATGGAGGGACTTGTGCGTGCGAATTGCCGGGTGCACGACCTGGGGATATTCCCCACACCCGCGACCATCATTCTGGCCCACCGGTGGGGAACCTGTGCGGGGATCATTACGGCGTCCCATAATCTGTACCCGGACAACGGATTGAAACTCGTGCAACCGGATGGACGCAAGATCCCGGAAACGGTGGAAGATATGCTGGAACAACACCTGCAGGATGTCATCGATCCTCCGGACGATTTTTCCGTCGTGCATGCCCGGGACGCAGCGTACACCGCGTATACACAATGGCTGGTGCAGACGTTCGCAGAACTGCGCGATCTCGCCCGCCGTCTGCCGCGTCTTTATTTAGACATGGCCCACGGCGCGGCGTTCCGCGTTTATCCGGCCGTACTGATGCAACTTGGATTTCACGTTACCACGATGTATGCCGAACCGAACGGGACCAACATCAACGTGCGGTGTGGCGCCGTTCATCCGGAAGTGCTGCACCAGCATATCCGGAGTACCGGGGATCAGCACTGCCTGGGATTTGCGTACGATGGAGACGGTGACCGGGTGATTGGCGTCCATCCGGAGTTTGGTCTGCTGGACGGTCACATCGTGCTGGCTGTCCTTGCCCGCTGGCTGCAGCAAACCGGGTCGCTCGGTCGTTCTCCGGCAGTGGTGTCCACTGTAATGGCGAACCAGGCACTGGAAACCCTGCTCTCCGAATGGGGTATCCGACTGATCCGAACCGCCGTGGGTGACAAGTATGTGGCGGATGCACTGGACGTGCACGGACTCTATCTGGGGGCCGAACCGTCCGGACACGTGAT
This sequence comes from uncultured Acidobacteriota bacterium, assembly GCA_964541595.1. Taxonomy (GTDB): domain Bacteria; phylum Acidobacteriota; class HRBIN11; order HRBIN11; family HRBIN11; genus CAZIRO01. The sequence continues at coordinate 864 of CAZIRO010000076.1, read as the reverse complement.
TCTGCGCCATCTCGCACCTACAGGAGACGGACTGCTGACCACGCTCGCACTGTTGCAGACGATGCATGAACAGCCGGAGATCCTGGAAACCGTATGCACGTCGTATCGGCCGTTTCCGCAAATCCTGCACAATGTCCGCGTACGGGAAAAGATTCCGCTGGACCAGTTACCCGAACTCCAGCAGGCCGTGGCCACCTGGGAAACACGCTTGAACGGCCGGGGACGCGTGTTTCTGCGGTATTCGGGCACAGAACCGGTACTCCGCATTCTGGTGGAGTGCGTTTCATCGGACCTCGCGGAAACGTGCGCGCAGGATCTTGCCCGGATCGCTCATCGGATCCTCGCACCCCAGTGACTCCCCGGCACGCGGATGGGAGTCTCGGAATGCGACGATTGCGCCTGTATCACTGGATATTGATCGGACTCGTACTCGGTGTGCTGACGGGTGCGATGCTCCAGGTCTGGGTTCCGCCGGGAACGCCGGAACCCACACCGCTCGTGTACCGTGCTGCACTGAAGATCATGCAGTTCGCCGGCCAGATCTTCATGCGATTGCTGCAGATGGTTATCATTCCGCTCGTCGTGGCTTCCATCGTTGTCGGTACGGCGGGACTCGGGGATCTGAAACGCCTCGGGCGCATGGGTGCACGTGTGCTACTGTATTATACCGCGACCACTGCCGTTGCCGTCACCATCGGGCTCATCTGGGCAAATACGGTGCGGCCCGGCACGTTTATCCGACCGGAGGCGCGCACACAGTTGATCCAGACCATGCAGCAACCCGGACGGGCGACGCGATCCGCACGTCCACCGGGTCTGGAATACATCCTGCTGGGACTCGTTCCGAAAAATCCCATTCGCGCT
>CAZIRO010000075.1:0-12632 GCA_964541595.1 uncultured Acidobacteriota bacterium | reverse complement strand
TGCGTCCGCACCGTCCGACATGGCGGATTCCGTACCGAATCGACCGTGCGGGATAACGCGCAGGTGGGGATGAATTTCCGGAAACTGCATGAAGTCCAGCGGAAGAATGCCACTGACAAGTTCGGTCATTCCGGGCGCCCTGTCGATTTGAAACACCTGATGCAATTTCCCGGCCAGATAGTCCGCATCGATCAGCAAAGTCTCGTGTCCAGACCGGGCCAGGGTCAACGCCAGATTGGTGGCCACGAACGTTTTCCCTTCTTTCGCCTGCGCACTCGTCACCGCAATACATCGGGGGGGCCGCTCTCCGGGAGCGGTTTGAATGAACTCCTGCAGAAAGAGGAACGCATTCCGCGTGACCCGGCGATCCGTGGGGTGACGATACATCGGAATGAACGTGAGAAACGGATACGGTGTGATGCGGCGCAGATCCTCGTGCGTATGCACCTTATCATCCAGGAAATATAGCAGCAGAGCCATACCGATACCAAGGAACAATCCGATCCCCGATGCCATCATCATCGTCATCGTTTTGCGTGGGCGGATGGGAAACCGGGGGGATTGTGCTGGTTCGACGATACGCATGATCGTACCGACCTGGAGTTTGCTCTCCGTTGTAATCTGTGCCTGCTGCCGGCGTTGCGTCATGAGTTCAAGCAACCGGCGCTGGTTTTCGATCTCGGCTTTCAGTGTCTGGTACTCGGCCGCCTGCCGGTTGAGTTGATCGATTTCGGCCTTGATCGCCTGGAACCGGCGTTGTAGCTGGCGTTTCTTCTCGTTTGCGGTTTGCAGATCGGCACGTGCCTGTGCGAGCAACTCGCCGTAGAGGCGATCGACCGCCTGCTGATACCACTGACAGTCCCGGTCACGCCGTGCTTTCAGGCGCTGCAACTGGGGCCAGTTGGGTTTAAACACCTTCTGTTTCTCTTCGTACTCCTGCCGACTTTTTTCACACTGTTCATACAACGATTGAATCTGCGGATGGTCCCGGATTTCCGGAAGCGCGGTCCGCGGTGTGATCTCCAGCCGTCGCAGGGCGGTTTGCCGTTCGATGATCTCCTTGTCCACCGCCAGGAGTTCGGCATTGATCTGTTCCAGTTGCTGGCGGGCGACGTTGATCTGCTGATCGAGGATCTGCACCTGCGCCTGGCGGGTCAACCGGGCGAGGCGCGTTTCTTTTTCGGCGATCGAGCGCTGCAGGGTTTCAATCTGTTCCCGCAGGGCCTGTCCCGCCATCCGACTCATCTGGACTTCCAGTTCGCGGTTGAATGTGATCAGTGCCCGTGCCCATGCGTTGGCAATGGCAGCGGCGGCTTCCGGGTGCGGGGCTTCGTATTTCAACTCGAGCAGAAACGTCTGACCCCGACGCCGGAGGCGAACGCCGCTGATGAGCAGTTGTAACAACTGGTCGTCATCCAGACCGGTGGCATCCGGCGACCGCGTGTGCAGCAGCCATTGCTGGACTTTCGCGCGTCCCAGATCCTGGAGTACGAGTTCTGCCACCGCACGGCTGCGCGCGACGTCGATCTGGGTGTTCATGAAGGTGTCGAGAGTAAAATAAATGGAAAACTCATAGATGCGCTGACCGAGATCGAACCGTTCGGGGCGCACCTCCAGAATGGCGGTCGCGGCATACACGGGTGGTTGACGGAACACCCATACGGCGGTCAGCAGCACGGTCACGAGAAAGATCGCGAGGATGATCCCCCGGTGGGAGAGCAGAATAAACAACAGTTCCCGCAGGGGTAACGTTTCAGACGGCGACGTTTCTTCAAAAAACATCGGTTTTGGCTGTTCCATGGGTGCCCTCAACCGCGTTGCAATACGTTATCCATTCCGCCCGCGCGTGTCAATTCGTTGACACCGTATACTGCGTTTATGCATAATGAAACGAAAAGCCCGGGGATTTTTTCACGGGAGGCGATTATGGCACTAACGGATGAAATTCGTGGATTTCTTGCGGAGCACCTCGCTTCGTACCTGCAGCGCACGCTGGACGCGCAGCGAGAGATGGCCGAACCGGTCATGCAGCAAATCCGGGACCTGCTGATCAAGATGCAGGATACGGTGGCGCAACTCTCAGACACGTTCACGGCGGCATCACCGGAAGATCTGGATACCGTTGTGCAGCAGTGGTCCGAACAGATCGCCGGCATGGTCCCGCCGTCCCCACCGCCGCGGTTACCCGAACTCTTGCAGGCCATCAACGCCATCGACACGGCGGAAACCCAGGGTGCGTTACTTCAGGCGTTGTTGAATGCAGCGTCCGCATTCAGCGACGGCATTGCCGTATTTGTCGTGCGTGGCAACCGCATACTGGGCTGGCAGGGCATTCGTCTCCAGGGGCTCGGGAGCGACACGGCACGATTTCGCCAGTTCAGTGTTCCCGACACGCAGGAAAACACCTGGACACAGGTCTATCAGGAGGGTGTCACCCGGGTGGCGCGTTCTCCGATTCCCCTGGCGGACCGTACGCTCATTGAACAGTTCGCCGGATACGTGCCGCAGGTCTTCGCGCTGTTCCCGATCGTCGTACGCGGCCGTACGGTCGGGATGATCTATGCCGACCGGCATACGGAAGAATGGAGTGTCACCGATCTTGCGGCCATGGAAATTCTGGTGCGACATGCAGCGTTTGCTATTGAAACCATGCCTGCCCGGTTGGAATGGATTCGCGCGCATCGGGACCGGCTGCCGACGTTTCAGGAACCCGCCACGGAAGCCGCCGTGGAACCCACGCCGGTGGATCAGCAGCTGCTGGAAGAAGCCCGCCGATTCGCACGGTTGCTCGTTCAGGAGATCAAGATGTACAACGAACAGGAAGTGGTAATGGGCCGGCAACACCGTGACCTCTACCATCGCCTAAAAGACGATATCGAACGGAGCCGTAAAGTGTTCCATGAACGGTACCCGCAAACCGTTCTGGGGGACCGTGATTTCTTTTATGAAGAACTTGTGGAAATCCTTGCGGACGGCGATCCCTCGTTGCTCGGAATTGACCACTGGCCGGTCGAGACGTCATGATCGTCGGAATTACCGGACGAAACGCCGCCGGAAAAGGTACCGTTGCCGAATGGTTCCGACAGCTGGGATTCATTTATTTTTCCCTTTCAGATGAACTCCGGGCCTGGCTGGAAGAACACCGGATCCCGCCCACGCGTGAAAACCTGATCCGATATGGCGTCGAGTTACGCAAGCGGTACGGCCCGGGATTTCTCGCCCAGCGGATCTTCCGACGCCTGGATCCCGAAAAGAACTACGTCATCGATTCCATCCGGCATCCGCAGGAAGTCGAGGTATTTCGTCAGCGTCCGGATTTTCTCCTCATTGCCGTACACGCACCGGCCGAAGTCCGGTTTCAGCGCATGCGTGCTCGGGGTCGGCCCGGCGATCCCCGCACCTGGGAGGCCTTTCTTGCCGCTGAACAGGCGGAGACGGAGCGTACGGATCCGACCGCCCAGCAGATCGCAGCATGTGAACAGATGGCGGATATCACGATCCAGAACGATGCGACGATTGCGGACCTCCATGCACGGCTGCGCGAGGTCATGCGTCCTTTTTTCGTGCAGCAAACGCGCCCGAACTGGGACGAATACTTCATGCGCATTGCCCAGGTGGTGGCTCTGCGGAGTAACTGTTTAAAGCGGAAAGTCGCGGCCATTGTGGTCAAAGACCGTCGAATCATTTCCACCGGATACAACGGCACACCGCGCGGTGTGCGTAACTGCTACGAGGGTGGGTGTCCACGCTGTCTTCAACTGGGCGCCAGCGGGGAGCAACTTGACCGATGTCTGTGTTCCCATGCGGAAGAAAACGCCATCACACAGGCGGCCTATCACGGGATTTCCTTACGAGACGCAACGATTTACTGTACACTGTCGCCCTGTATCACCTGTGCGAAGATGATCATCAATGCGGGCATTGCGGAAGTCGTTTACGGCCATGCATACCCGCTGGAAGATACGGTCGTCCAGTTGTTCCGTGAAGCCGGTGTACGGATTCGGGCATGCAAATGAACCATGATGACATGACTGCCCTACGGATGGACAACCATGGTGCGCCATTTTCTTTCTATTGAAGATCTGTCCACGGATACACTGTGGTTCTTATGGGGACTGACGCGCTGGCTCAAACAGTCCCCGGAACGGTTTGCGCATGAACTTACAGGACACACACTCGCGCTGATCTTCCAGAAACCGTCGACGCGCACGCGCGTGTCCTTTGAGGTCGCCATGTTACAACTCGGCGGGCAGGCGATCGTATTGAACGCCCGGGATTTACAACTCGGCCGCGGAGAAACCATCGCCGACACCGCGCGTGTACTGAGCCGATACGTCCACGGAATCGTGGCCCGTGTATTCGACCATACGGATCTCGTGACACTGGCACAGTATGCGCGCGTCCCCGTAATCAACGGACTCAGCGATCGACTGCACCCGTGTCAGGCGCTCGCCGATCTGTATACGATCCTCGAGCGGTTCGGTCGGGTATCCGGCATCCGGCTGGCGTATGTGGGGGATGGCAACAATGTCTGTCATTCTCTGCTCCTGGCGGGGAGCCGCGTGGGCATGCACATTACCGTGGCATCCCCGGAGGGGTACACCCCCGGGGAAGACATCGTTGCCCGGGCGTGCGAATATGCGGCGGCAAGCGGCGGATCCATCCGGATCACCCATGACCCGTCCGAGGCCGTACGGGATGCCCACGTCGTCTATACGGACGTCTGGGCATCCATGGGCCAGGAAGCCGAACATGCGGCACGGGTGCGGGTATTCCGCCCGTACCAGATCAATGCACAACTGATGGCCCTGGCGGATTCGCAAGCCGTGTTCATGCACTGCCTGCCCGCACATCGCGGGGAGGAAGTCACTGACGACGTGCTCGATAGCCCGGCGTCGATCGTCTGGGACCAGGCCGAGAACCGATTGCATACACAAAAGGCCCTGTTGCTCTGGGTCTTTCAACGTGTGGGGGGACCATGAAAATCGGGATCGTCGTGTCGCGATTCAATGAACGCGTGACGAACGCGCTGCTGCATGGTGCCCTGGACGCGTTGCACGATGCGGGCGTGTCCGATGACGCGATTCAGATCGTCCGCGTGCCGGGATCGTTTGAAATCCCATGGGCGGTTGCAGAACTCGTTGAACGCACGTCACCGGATGGCGTGATCGTGCTCGGCGCGATCATCCAGGGGGAAACGGAACACCACCGGCATCTCGCCGATGCGGTATTTCACGCACTTGCACAATTCAGTATGACGCATAAAATACCGATAGGATTGGGCATTTTAACGACTGCCACGCTGGCCCAGGCGCTGGAACGTTCCGGTGGCAAATTCGGCAACAAGGGACGGGACGCCGCCGAATCGGTTCTGGCCTGCATCCGGATACGCAACCGTTGGCAGGGTACTCCACCATGAACACCCGAACGGCACATCCCACCACACCACAACCGCCGTTTCTGTGGGAAGAACTCAACGGGTTGAGTCGCGTGATGGCGGACTGGCCCCGGCGCCGACAGGCACGGGCGCTGGCATTGCTCGCGCTGTACGCGGGAGAGATGCACGCTGAACCCGTCTCTGCACACGACCTGATGCAACAGGTGCTGGAGTGGATCTCCCCTGTTGAACCCCGTACGGCACAGCGTGCGCAGCATCTGGTCGCCGGTGTCCAGCAGCATCGTGCTGAACTGGACGGCTGGATTGAACACTACGCTGAACACTGGTCGCTCAATCGTATCAGCCCGATCACGCGGAATATCCTCCGCATCGCCCTGTTTGAATACCGGTACGACCAACTGGACCTGCCGCTGGTCATCTATGAAGCCATTGAACTGGCCAAGACGTTTGCCGAAGAGGACGCGTTCCGTTTTATTCACGGAATCCTTGACCGGTGCAGGAGCCCCGTTCAATGAGTCTCACCGGAAACCTTGAGGACCTTGCCCTGGCCGATATTATGCAGATCATCAGTTTGAGTAAACGAACGGGGATTCTTGAGATCCAGGCGGAGGACCGGCGGCGGGGGGTGATCGTATTTAAAAACGGTCAGATCGCCAGTGCACTCCTCTCCGGGCGCGGTAGCCGCACGCTCGGGGAGTACCTCGTACAACTCGGGTATATCACACAGGATCAGTTAAACGCCGCATTAGAAGTACAACGAGTGCAGTTTCCCCGGCAGCCGCTCGGTCAGATCCTGGTCCAGAAGGGATGGATCAGCCGCGCAGACCTGGAACTGATGATCAAACAACAGATCTACCGTACGGTTTATGAACTCCTGCAGATTACATCGGGGACCTTTCGTTTCCACATCACGGAGATCATCCCGTACGATGAAATCCGGGTGGACCCCATTGACCTCATCCTGCTGGAAAAGGGACTGAACACGCAACAGGTCATCCTGGACGCCCTCAAACTGCAGGACGAACAGAAACGCCGTGTACAGGTCGCGTCTGCGGAACCGGCCGCCGGTCCGACCCCGGAACCGGCGAAGTCTCCCGCTCCCGCGCCTCCGGCGGATACGGCCGCGGTCGAAACCACATTGAACCTCAGCGGCATCGCCGTCATCGTCTGCATCCAGCACCCGGTACTCCGGACCTATTTGAAAGAGTTTCTGTTTCAGCGCGATGCGGTCGTCGTCGAACCATCCGCGTGGAATACTCATGCGATCCTGGAACGGATCGGGGAATGGCGACGACTGCCCGTGCGGATTGTGGTCATCCTGGACGCCGGTGTGCTGGACCATCCGCAAGCGTTTTTCGACGCGATGGCACAAAAATATCCCGATCTGGATATCCTCCTGCTGTATCGCCACCTTTCGCCGGAACTCGAACCCTATCTGCAACGTCGACCCCACTGGCGACCGGTGCAGATTCCGATCGTCTCCGGAACAATGCAGGCACGGCACGTCCATCTCATTATTGAGAGCCTGATGGATCCGCTGCGGGAAATCGTCGAACGGTTGCAGACGCCCGTTCTCTCTCCAAAAGAAGCACTTGTCGCGCGTCTCTGCCAGGAACTCGGACTGGAAGAAATGCTGCCGGCAGAAACGATGCACGATCGTCTCCATCGCATTCTGGGTCAATTGAAGAGCGCATTACAGGAGTTACGTGATCCGATGGAAACACCGATGATCTCCCTGCTCATTCTGCAGTTTGCTGCCGAATTCCTCGATCGCGGAATCCTTCTGCTGAACACGAGCGAGGGATTGACCGGGCTCGGTGGTTTCGGGGAGACTGGCGACGATGAAGCGATGCCGATCAAGGTCCGGCGCGTGCGGTTTCCCCGACCGGTCGGCGATTTCCTGCAGGTGATCGAACACCGACAGACCGTGCGTCGGGACCGGATCGACCTCGCACCCTGGCTGGAAACGTTCCTGCACATGATCGGACGCTACCGTCCCACGGCATACGTCATTATGCCGATCCTGGTCCAGAAACGCGCGATCGCCCTGCTGTACGGAGACAACGCGGTCACGCGGAAACCCCTGGGGGATCTGTCGTATCTGGAAATTTTCCTGCACCAGGCCGGGTTTGCCATCGAAAACGCCATCCTGACCAAACGGATGAGTGAAGCGGTGTTTCGCTAATGACCGGGAAGAGTTTGCATACCGTTCTGATCATTGAAGACTCGGACACGATGCGCGGATTCCTGCGCACGTGTATGCAGGTCTTTTTTCCGCATATCCGTGTGCTGGAGGCGGTCAACGGGTTTGATGCGATACGATTGTTGCCACAGGAATCCGTGGATCTCATCATCACGGACATCAACATGCCGGATGTGAACGGGTTGGAATTGATCCGGTTTTTGAAATCGCATCCCCGGTACGGTCGCATCCCCGTGATCATCGTGTCCACCGAACGGACGGAACGGGATCGGCAACGCGGCCTGGCGATGGGTGCGGAAGCGTATCTGGCCAAACCGTTTCGTCCCGAGGTACTCATCCAGACCGTCCGGGAAATATGGCACCGTGTGACCCAGGTGTCCGGTGAGGAACACGGATGAGTGGAGAAACGCGTCCGGAATTTTTCGCGGAAGCACAGGAAATCCTGGAAGCGCTCGGGCAATCGATCCGGAAGGCGGAACGTCAACTCCGCGAGGGCCAGGTAAAAGCTGCCGTTATCAACCAGATCTTCCGCGCGTTCCACTCGCTCAAAGGCCTGGCCTCGATGATGGGGTACAACCGCATCAGCCAGTATACCCACCGGATGGAAGACCTGCTCGATCGGGTGCGTCTGGGAAAGGTGCTGATCGAACAGTCGCTCATCGATCTGCTCTATGACGCTATCGATGTTCTGCAATTGCTCCTCCGGGAAATTTCTGAACAGCAGTCCATCGTCGATCTCGACCGGGAAACACGGCGTATCGAAGACCACGTGGCCCGCGCGGCTCCACCCGCAGATCAAACCGACCCGCTCGACCAACTGGAACTGGATCCGACGATTCGCGGATCCCTGACCGAGTATGAGGAACACCGAATCCGCGAGGCCATACGCCAGCGGCGTAATCTGTACCTCATCGATATCGTGCTCAATTATGCGGATTTCGATCAGGTACTGCGTGAAATGCATACCATTCTGGAGGAACACGGTGAACTCATCAGCACACTGCCGGCATTTCATCCCGATTTAGACGAGTCCCAGATCGGGTTCCGGCTCCTTGTGGCCACCAACGAACCGGCGGACGTCATCCGGGCATATCTCCCGACGCCGCCCACCCGCATTGAAATCCTGCATACGCCGGCCGCACCTTCCACCCCGGAAACCGCACCCGCGGCTCAACCGTCGGCACAGACAGAGCCCACCGCACCGGAACCGACTGCACCACCGCCCACCGAACCCGAGACGTCCATCGTGTACGATTACTCCCGGCACATTCGTGTCCATATGCAGTCGCTGGACGCGCTCATGAACCTCCTCGGCGAACTCTTTATCCTGCACGCGCAGCAGGAAAACCTCCTGAAAGAACTGCTCGACCGGCCCGATACCTTGCACCGCACGGTGCCCCGTCTGCGTCGCCTGGTTGAGGAGATCGGCCGCCGCCTGTCCGAGGCGCAGCATCAGGTGCTCGAAATGCGCCTGGTACCGATCGGGTCGCTGTACGGCCGGCTGGAACGGCTGGTCCGGAAACTCGCACAGCACTTTCAGAAAAACGTCCGTGCGGTTTTCCTCGGCGGGGAAACCAAACTCGATAAGGTGATGATGGACCACATTCTGGATCCCCTCGTGCATATCATCCGGAACGCCATCGACCACGGGATTGAACCCCCGGCGGAACGCGTGCGTCGGGGCAAACCGGAGGTCGGAACCGTTCGTATGGAAGCCGCACAACTCGGCAACTGGATCGCCATCCGGATTACGGACGATGGTGCGGGAATTGACCTCGAGCGGGTGCGGGTGCGAGGAATTGATCTCGGATTACTGGAGGATCGTCCGGATCTGACACGAACGGATATCCTGCGCGTGATCTTTGCGCCCGGTTTTTCATCCGCAGAATCCGTCAGTGAAGTCTCCGGACGCGGTATCGGCCTGGACATTGTCAAACGGACGATCGAACAGTTGAACGGTACGATTACCGTGCGCACCGAACCCGGTCGGGGCACCACGTTTGAAATCCTGTTGCCGATCACGCTGGCCATTATCTCTGCGATTCTGGTGCGCATCGGTGGAGAACGGTTTGCCATTCCGCTGTCGTCTGTCCAGGAGATCGTCACTGTCACGCCGGACATCATCCGCACGGTCGAGGGTCGGGAAGTCCTGCAGTATCACGACGGTTCGATTCCGCTCTTACGCATTGCACGCCTGTTCGGTCTTCCGGAACAGAACACCCACGGGTTCGCACTCGTCAGTCGCGTCGGCAACCAGGTCGTTTCACTCCACGTCGACGATATTGAACGGATGCAGGAGATCGTCATTAAACGGATCTCTCCCCGACTACAGCACATTAGGGGTATCAGCGGCGCGGCGGAGGTCGGCCTGGATCGACCGGTGCTCGTGCTCGATCCGATGGGACTCTGTCAAATGGCCACGCAGTGAGCCCTTTCGCATTGCAGATCGCGGTGGGGTATATGACAGAAACGGTGATGTGAAACCGTCCCGATCGGAACGATATCGATGTATCAGGCGTATTTTGGATTGCGCGATCTCCCGTATCGGAACACACCGGATCCGCGGTATATGGTCTTATTGCCCCAGTATGAACAGGCCGTGGCCATGATCCAGTACGCCGCGGAAGAACGCGAAGTGGTCGCACTCTTCGGTGATATCGGTGTCGGCAAAACGACGGTGGTGCGCACGGCCATCCAGCAACTTGATGAGCAACCGGTGGAAGCCGTAGCGCTGATCTATCCGCGAATTACGCCGTATCAACTGCTCGCACTCATCGCGGACGCCATCGGTGCACCGGTACACCGCTCCCGGCACCATCTGATGAACAGCATCGCGCATACGCTCGTCGATCTCCATCAGCAGGGACGGTCCGTGCTGGTGGTCATCGATGAAGCGCATCTGATTCCGGGCAAACCCGTCTTTGAAGAAATTCGTTTTCTCAGCAACCTGCAACTCGATGCGGCGAATTTACTGGGGATCGTCCTCGTGGCGCAACCGGAACTGGAGCGCCGATTATACCGCCGGGTGTACGCATCGTTTCGACAGCGGATCGGTATGGTCCAGCGGCTGCAACCTTTACGTGCGGACGAGATCGAGACCTATCTCCGGCAGCGCTGGGAAACGGCGGGTGGGACCTGGCCGGGACCGTTTCAACCGGACGGAATCCGGCGCATTGCGGAACTATCCCGCGGGATTCCCCGCGTGATCAATCAACTGGCGCATCTGGCACTGCTGGAAGCGTTCGCGCGGGATCGGACGCGCATTGACGCGACACTTGTGGATTCCGTACGCGACGCCATTCTGTTATAATATACTGGTATTACGGTCACATCCTCCGGGGTCATGGGAACTTCAGGGGAGGGGTATTTCGATGGTGGACATCGCGCGGGTACGAAAAAAAGCACGCAAACGCCAGGAAAAACCGTCTCGCCCGCGAGAGACCGCTCCGGACACGCAGGCGCAGACTGCGGAATCGCCGCAGGATACTGCACCGGAACCTTCACCACCGTCCCCGCCGCCACCGGAATCCCCGCCGACTGCCCCGCGGACGGATACACCACCGTCCGAACCGCCCGTTCCCCGGCATGCGCCGCAAACCGTTCCGGTACAGCCGCTGACACCCGCACAGATCATCGCACGATTGCTCGTGCGTCCCCGACCTACCGTGATGCCCACGCAGGAAATGACCGTACCGGAACACCGCGTCGGGTCCACCTGTCTCGTATTCCGGATGGGCAATGAATGGTACGCGATCGCCCTCGAACGGGTGATGGAACTCACACGTGTTCGGGAACACTTCACGTCCATCCCGAACGCACCCGATGAAGTCCTCGGGGTCATGAACCTCCGCGGTCATATGATCGTCGTGTACCACACGTATCGGCGACTGGGACTGCCGGAACCCGAACGGTTCGATCACTGCCGGATCGCAGTCGTGCAGGATATGGATACACCGGTCGGGCTGTTGATCGAAAAGCAGGCCAGTGTCATGGTGCTCCCCCTGGACCGATTGCAAAGCCCGCCCACACATATTCCCAAACCCCGTGCGGAACTCCTGCAGGGGGTGGTGCCGGAACCCGATCGGGTGATCGGCGTGCTCGATCTGGACAAATTTCTCAGCCTTGAAGCGTGACCATGCAGCAGGTTGTCTTTACATGCGCACACTGCCAGCGCAAATTGCGGATTCGGATTCGCGATGTGACCCGCAAAACGCGGTTTGTCTGCCCCGGATGCGGTCACCAGTGGTTGATCCGTCCCACACATGCGGATCTGATCGAACGGGTGGTCGCCAACCTGTTGCGTCCGGAATACACCACTCCCGCGTTCACCTGTTACATGGGTGTCAGCAGCCTGGGCGTTGCCCAGCGGATCGCCACGCCGCTCATCCGTCATATGGGAGCGGAGACGCGTATCTTTTCCGATGGATTTAAACTCTGGCACGCACTGGAATACCGTCCCCCGGACATTTTAATCCTGGAACCCTGGCTGCCCGGCATCATGGGCGTGGACATCATTGAACGTGTCCGCTCGCATCCCACACTCGCTCACCTGCCGGTGATCCTGATGGGGGCCATCACCCGCCCCTCACGGTATCATCGACCGCCGGAAGACCATTACGGCGCGGATGCCTATATTGAACCCAATATCGCGATCCCGCAACTGTATCAGATCGTGCAGGAACTGCTCACCCAATCCCTGCAGCGCAGCGGGGACTCGCTCATTACGGATCCCCGGGCGGCGCAACGGTATGCGCGACTCCTGCTGACCGATTTTGTCCTGTACAACGCGGACCGGGTGCGGCGCGCCCTGCAGGTGGGGCAACTCCGTACGGAATTTGCGGCCGAACTGAACGAACTGCATAATTACTACCGTCGCCGTGTCTCGCCGGCGATCTGGATGCAGCAGGATTACTTTACGCAGTATCTGGAACAGATTGAACGTTCCGGAGAAGTCTCATCCGTATTTCAGGAAAATGAGTCATGAGCGCACCCTGGGAACGCATTCCATGGTGGGGACAACAGGGTCTTCCG
>CAZIRO010000074.1:0-12632 GCA_964541595.1 uncultured Acidobacteriota bacterium | reverse complement strand
ATGCGCGGGGAGAACTTGACCTGCGTGCCGTCCTGGCCGATCTTGCCGATCAGGGTGTCCACCGGCTGCTCGTTGAGGGCGGCAGTCGGGTGTTCAGCAGGTTTCTGCAACAACGGCTGGTCGATGAAATCTGGCTGTTTGTGGCGCCCACACTGTTCGGCGATATGCACAGCCTGGGATTCGCCGAACGGTTGTCCACCCTGGCGACGGGTGGACTTCACTGGCAAACCGAAGAGATCATTCCCATCGGAGACCACTGGTTATGCATCTTCCGGTCCCCGGCCTGACGGAAAAGGCGGCACCATCCCCGGAACCCGTACGGACATCACAACGGCTGGTACAGGTGTGGACCCCACGGTATCCGTTCGCCGATCTGACCTATATCTGGCCCGAAGAATCGGGAGTGCCGCCACGTACTGGACTGCGTGTCGTGGTACCATTACGGAAACAGCGGGTCACCGGTTATGTGGTCCATCCGGATGCGCCGCCGGTGCAACGTCCGGACGTGCAGTACCGGCCGGTCGATCTCGTACTGGATACACAGCCGATGCTGCCGGATTCGCTGCTGCGTGTGCTCACCTGGGCCGCCGAATACTACATGCAACCGCTCGGTGCGTATATCCATATGGCGCTGCCGCCCGGTTTGCACGCATTGCACCGGGTGGAAGTGCGGATCACGCCGGAGGGGTTGCGCGTTGCCGCCCGGTTGATCGCACACTGGGCCGGACGACGCATTCCGGTGTGGGGACGTATCCTGTTGCTGCTGACCGAGATCCGTAAAGCCACAATCCCCAAAATCCGTCGAAACATCGGTACCGGTCGGATACACGCCGGTTTGCAATATTTGCGCGCACGCGGCTGGATCGAATTGCGGGAAAAAATTCAGCACCGTGGCAAGGTACCCAAAACGCTGGTCATTCACCTGGTACGTCTCCCACAGGACGGCGAACGGGCGTCTCTCGATCAACGTCGAATTCTCACATACCTCGCCGAGCAGCAACGGGATGTCCTGTTTGAGGAACTCGCGGAATGGGCCACAGAGACGCTGCACATTGCGCCGGAACGTATGCGCGCCCGATTACGGCGGATGGCGGATCGTGGCTGGATCCAGTTGTATACACAGATCCACCCGCGACCGATCGTATGGGATCTGCCGGAATCGCCTCAGACCGGAGTGATCGAACTCAATGCGGAACAGCAACAGGTTGTTCGAGAAGTGATACCGTATATTCGCAATCAACGGTTTCATATCGGCCTGCTGCACGGCGTCACCGGTAGCGGCAAGACCGAAGTGTACATCCGGCTGATCCGTGAAGTCATCATACAGGGTCGTACAGCACTCGTGCTGATGCCGGAAATCGCGCTGATTCCGGCGATCACGCAACGGTTCCGCCGCGTGTTCGGCGACCAATTGGCCATTCTGCATAGCGAACTGACACCCACGCAACGAACGGGAGAATGGTGGCGAATCCGGACCGGAGAGGCCCGGATCGTGCTCGGCGCCCGGTCCGCCGTGTTTGCGCCGCTGGAAAATATCGGCATCATCGTGGTCGATGAGGAACAGGACGGGTCTTACCGCCAGGATGAACTGCCTGTATATCACGCACGGGATCTGGCGATCGCGCGGGCGCGTCTGGAGAACAGTGTGGTGCTGCTCGTGACAGCAACCCCGTCGGTGGAGTCCTATGCACATGCTCGTCAGGGGACATATACACTGTATATGCTCCGCAAACGGGCGATTCCCGGCGCCGTACTTCCGCGTGTGCACCTGATCGACATGCGGAAAGAGTATACGCAACGGGGCCATCCGTTTTTCTCACAACTGCTGATCGATCGCCTGCAACAAACGCTGGCACGAGATGAAACCGCGATCGTGCTCATCAACCGTCGCGGGTACGCACCGCTTGTGCAGTGCCGTGCCTGCGGGTCCGTCATCATGTGTACGCAGTGCAGTATCCATATGGTCTTTCACCGGCGTGATCGCGTCCTGAAGTGTCACTACTGCGGAATGGAACAACCCGTGCCCAGGCGATGTCCCATATGTGAAGAACCCTACCTGTTCGTCTCCGGACTGGGCACGGAACGCGTGCAGGCGCTACTGCAAAAGATGTTTCCTGACGTCCGAATCGGGATCCTCGACCGGGACGTCATCGCCCGTCCGCGGGAACTGTTTCAATTGCTCGGTGATTTCTATGCCGGCCGGGTGCAGATCCTCGTCGGCACGCAGATGGTCGCGAAAGGCCATCATTTTCCGAAAGTGACCCTTGTGGGTGTTCTGGAGGCGGATACGAGTATTGGCTGGCCGGATTACCGCGCACATGAACGGTTGTTCCAGTTGATCACCCAGGTGGTGGGACGTGCCGGACGCGCAGAACGTCCCGGTGAGGCCATCATTCAGACGTATCGGCCGGAGGTCTACGCTTTGCGTTTCGCCTGCGCCCATGATTATGATGGGTTTTTCCGTGAGGAACTCCAGTACCGACGACGGTTCCGATATCCGCCGTTTGTGAGTCTCATCCTGATCGAAACCATTCATACGGAACACGCACTTGCGTTGCAGTATGCGCAACATATCACACACCGTCTGCGCGAGATCGATCTGCCGAACACCCAGGTGCACGGTCCCGTGCAACCGTTGTTGTGGCGTTTGCAGGGACGGTACCGGTACCACGTGTTGATCCGCACAACCGACCGGAAGGTCGTCCGTCGGCGCATTCGGGAGATTCTGGACGATCTGCCGTTCCGCCGGGAGTTTCTGCGGATCCGCGTGGACCCGTATACACTGGCGTGAAGTAACGGAAGAGAAGCATTTTCATCCATTTCTCTGTGTCCTCCGTGCCTCTGTGGTAAACCCGAAATATCGACCTATCCAGACATGGCAAGATGTGTCCCCTATAAAACTTTTCCCCTCGTCACTTCACTTCTACAGACACGCGATATGCCTGTCCCGGAACAACCATAATGCCGGTCTGACCGATACGACTGCCCACCGTTGCCCGAATGACCAATGACCCGCCCGGTACCCGATCGAAACGTGCCACACCACGGTGATCCGTAACGACTTCGCCCTGATCCGAGCGACAGTATTCGGTGATGTCCGTTCCGTCCGGCAGCAAAACGTTCACTTTCGCACCGGCCACGGGGTGCCGTTCCGGATCCTGCACCCGGACTTCCAGGATCGCCGGAACCTGCAGTCGCAGGTCCACCTGGTGTTCCGTTGATTCCATTCGTATTTGCGCCACAGCCGGCGCGTATCTCCGATGTGTATCAATCGCGATGATGGTGACCGTTTCTCCGGATGGGACTCCCTGGATGTCAAAATCTCCCCGGACAAACTGATACATGCGAAGTGTTTTTATCCGTACCAGGAGGGTTCCCGATATCGGTTGCCCCTGCAGATCAAGCAATCGTCCGAAAATGCGGCCTCCCTTTCCCAGCCGTACAGAGACGGTTCCGGGCAACCCGGACTCGACCGTCTGTTGATACGGCATGTATTTCGGACCGTAGACGATCAATTTTCCCGATACCGGCGGAACCCCCCACAACGCGCATTGCCCGGACGAAGTGGTTGTACAGGAGATTTCAACACTTCCGAGATCCAGTTTGACCGTTGCGTCCGCAATGGGCACACCGGTTTGCGCGTCGGTCACCGTGACAACGGATGTTGCATCCGGCAGATGGAGATCGACAAACCATCCCTGTTCCGTCTTCGTGAGACTCCACAGAGATGATGCCGTCGCAGGCGGGTTCTGAACCGTTCCGAGCGGCACGGTAAACACCCATGCATGGACCCCGCCATCGCGGATCCAGAACCGGATACGGTCACTTGATTCAATACATGCGGAAAATTCCGGTTGCCCTTCAAGTTGCACGATATGGAACCCGCGCGTCTGTTCGTTTGCTGATGTCGATATGGCGACCGTACCCCGGATCAACGGCGTGGATCCGATTCTCAGCCGACCGCGCAATTCTACCGAGCACATGGAGAGTCGCACTTCTTTCGTGACACCGTTTTCCACCTGCACCTCCCGGCTGACGCGCGTGTATCGACCTTTCGTGCCGGGAATCAGCTGCGCCGTCAGGACATAATACCGCCCCGATTGCAATCGGCGTGACAGCACACAACCGTCCGCTCCCGTCGTTAACAGCCCTCGAACGCCGAACATGAAATCTTTGCGACGAATTAAAATCCGTTTCTTCGGAACGGGACGCCCCTGTGCGTCCGTCACACATACATGCAGGCGACCGCCCTCGCCGAGTGTCCATACGGACGGCGCAACCGAACAGTCTTCACGAATGACAAGACGGCCCTGTGTCAGTGCAAAATCCGGATGCGAAAATTCAACGTGATACCGACCCGGCCGGACATCCGGAATACGGATCCGACCGGACGCGTCCGACAGCCCCTGCAGTTCCGGTACGGAATATCCCAACAGGTCCAGGGATACCAGCACAGCGGCAACGCGGGGAATGGGCCTTCGCTCCGAATTCTGGATGCGGAAAACGATCTCACATGCCGGTTGCAGCACGATCGTACCGAGGTCCGTCACTTCTCCGGGAAGAATCTGCACCTGACGCGCTTCCATACCGTATCCGGGTGCACGAATGGTCAGGACATCCAGCCGGGGAACCAGGTCGATAATTTCGAACACGCCGGGCGGCGGCAGCGCAGACACACGGTCCAGACGCTGTCCCATCGGGGGATACGACAACCGCTTGTTCTGTATCGCCACCACATATGCGGGCACGGGATCCCCTTCCGGATTCACCAGTCGGCCGCGTACCGTACCACTCGGGACGACCCGGATGCGCACGCCTTCTGTTCCGGCAGGTACTTCAACCGATTCAGGTGTGACGTAGCCTCCGGTAACGCGCAGTGTATACGTTCGATCCGCTTTCAGTCCTTCGATCGTAAACCATCCCTCACCGTCGGTATACGCTTCAAACGGCAGCATTCCCACCCCTTCCAGAAGGCCCCGGACGCTTGCCACAACGCGAACACCCGCCACGGGGTGACCGTCCTCCGTGACGACGGTTCCGGAAATATGCGCGCCCCGGCGCAACACGATTCGTCCCAGATCGATCCGTTCGCCATACCCCGTGATTCGTACGGTCAGAATTTCCGGGACATACCCCGGCGCGATGAGGGGAATCCGATACGTGCCTTTCGGCAGTCCCCGAACGGCAAACTGACCCCTTTTATCCGGCGGATCCCAGGCGGCGACTTCGATCCATTCCCGCTCCGCAATATCCGGTGTGGACACGCTCTCGATCGGTTGCAGGTTGCGAACGGGATCACCCGATTCGTCCACGACCTGACCGGTCACGATGTTGCCTTCCGGCAGTTTGATTTCCCATCCGCGTTCTTCTCCCTCATGCAACGTCAGGGGCTCTGATCGCCAGGAGATGCGGGGACGGTCCACGATATGAACGACGAACGACGCATCCGATGGGATCCCGTCCAGCCGTACGCGACCATGGTTGTCCGTATAAAACGCACGTTTGGAGACACTGCGCCATCCCGGATGACGACCTTCCGTTGAACGCACGTACACACGCGCCCGGGACACGGGCCGACCCGCCGGATCGACAATCCTGAGAACCAGCGACGCGCCACCGCGCATGGCCATCAGATCGATCGTGTGCGTCTCGGCCGGCAGGATGCCGATCTCACGTTGCAGCACGATATACCGCCGTCCGTATCCGGTGACGGTCACAATGCCGGGAAACAGTCCCCGGATCTCAAACTGCCCGCTTCCGTCCGATCGTACGGTAGGTCGCACGATCGCCCGCAGGCCCGGATAGCGCTCGAGTATCTCCCCTGGGAGCGCGCGGACGAACTCCGACTGATCGGCCGTGACCCGAACGCCTTCCACCGGATCGCCCGTGTCCTGATCGAGCACGCGACCCCGGAGCACTCCACCGGCATGGAGCCGTATCCGCAGGGCTTTACCCGCCTCGATCTGCACCTGCTGCCACGCCGTCCAGTTGTGCACCCGGTCGGCAACGAGTATTCGATACGTTCCGGAAGGCACTGCAAACTCGATATGCCCCTCCGCATCCGTGACTCCGTGAATCGCGAATGTCTCCCGCACAAGCCAGACATCGACGTTGCCGGCCGGGGCACCTTCCGGTGTGTTCAGGTACAGATGCCCGACACCCGATACGGGGGACGTTTTCCCGCCCAGAACGGCATGGCTCACGAGCAGATAGATGACGACCACCGCCGGTACAATGCGCCGCATGAACCAGCCCCCGGCATCGATTTCGTCAGGGCAACCGATTTGAACGCATCCCGACAACTTTTTGCCACACTCCCGCTCGCCTCTTTCCGTCACTTCCCTTATTTTACTTTCAGAACCACACGATATGTCTGCCCCGGAATGACGACCACCCGTACCTGTCCCGTTTTTTCACCGACGACCGCCCGCACCGTCAACTCCCCAGGGGGTACCCGATCCAGCACTACCTGGCCCTGCGCGTCCGTCCTGGCTTCTTCCCATACGGAACGGCAGTACCATGCGATATCCGTTCCGTTCGGCAACAGCACTTCCACTTTGACACCCTGGATCGGCTGTTCCGATGCGTCCACGACCTGGACTTCCAGCACTGCCGGTTCCTGCAACTGCAAATCCACCTGCTGGTCTTCCGTATCCATCCGAACTTCCGTGACCGCCGGTGCGTATTTCCGCAGGAAATCCCTCCCAATGAGTGTCACCGTCCTGTCAAGCGGTACACCCCGGACCTTGAAGGTCTCTCGTGCTACAGCACCCCGCGATGTACGACCCGCCCGGACAACGACCATTCCCGTGGCCGGACGCCCGTTCGGATCGAGCAACCGGCCGTAGATACGACCGCCCTTCTCAAGTTGGACCGTAATCGTACTCTGCAATCCGGCCACAGCCTCGTGTGAATACGTCACGTATGCCTGATGATAGACACTCAACGTTCCGGACCGATTCAGGAAGCCGCGCAACGTGCATCCACCCCGGACATCCGTCACACAATGGACAGATACATCGTCCTGGCTGAAACTGACGTTTGCGTCCGCAATCGGCTCGCCCGACCGCGCGTCGGTCACCGTCACGAACGATCGCGTATCCGGCAGACGGATGTCGACCCGATACCCGCGGTCGGTGCGTGTGACCGTCCAGACATCGGACTGTGGCGTTTTCGCATCCGTGAGCGGGATCGCCAGACGCCACTCCTGCTGGCCGCTGCGTACGAACAACGATATTTCGTCCGTACGGTTCAAACACAGGGTGAATTCAGGTTGACCCTTCAGACGCACCACCTGGGTGGTCGCGGCACTCGGTATCGCACCACCGCTGGAAAAGTATACTTCTCCCAGTGTGATCGGTGTCTGCCCGATCCAGAACGATGCACGGATCTCGAACGCGCATATCGAGATGCGCACCTCGCGGGTCACCCCGGCCTGGACTTCGGCAATCTGCCTGAAACGCATAAACTGGCTGTGTTCACCCGGAGTGACTCTCCTGACTTCGACGCGATATTCCCCGGGTTTCAACTGTTCGGTCAGAACACATCCGTCTTTCCCGGTCAACAAACTTCCCGCAAACGGGAGGCTCCCTTTGACCGGAGACAGGTAAATCCGTTCATTTGCAAGGGGTCGTCCCTGCGCGTCCTCCACACATATACGCAATCGCCCACCGACCTCCAGGGTCCATTCGGACGGGGTTGCCGTGCAGTCCTCGCCGATCACGAGTTTTCCTCTGGTCGTTGCATAATCCGGATGCGACCATTCAACGTAAAACTCGCCACGTGGGATGTTTTTAAAGCGCACGGTGCCCGTCCCATCGGTCACACCTTCCGCATAGGGTTCGAACAACCAGTCTTCGGGCGACGGCAGGATGGCTACTGTTGCCTGCACCACGGGTGCCCGTTCGGGGGTACGCGCTTTGAGCACGATCTCGCAGGCTGCTTCAACGACGATGTCTCCGAGGTCGGTGACTTCGCCCGCACGGACTTCTGCACGAATTCTTCTGGATGCATAACCCGGCGCAATAACGTTGAATCGGGCCGTTCCCGGCGGGAGATCGCCGATTTCAAATACGCCTGCGGGATTTGCAACCGTTCGGAACAGACCCCGAACGGAATGGGCACTTCCCCGGACGACTTCAAGTATACCGTCCAGCCGATATGCCGGTACCGGTGTGCCGTCCGGTGTCACGACCCGACCGCGCAGGATACCCGCTTGAATGACCTGAATTTGCACATTGTCCGTTCCCGCCGGGACGACCACTCGTTCCGTATTGACATACCCCCCGCTGACATGCAGCGAATAATCGCTTCCACGCATAAGACCCATAATGGTGAACCGCCCCTCTTCGTCTGTCGTGGCCTGTGGATTCGGACCATAGATGATCGTGAAAAATCCCGATGGCGACGCTTCCACCTTTACGCTGCTTACCGGCCGACCGTCCCGCGTGACCACACGTCCGCGGATCCGTTCACCCTTCTGGAACACCACGCGTCCGAGGTCATACCGTTCACCGTATCCGGTCAACTCCACGTCAGTCGATACGGGAACATACCCCGGTGCTCTGAGTTCGATACGAAACCGGCCTTTCGGTAATCCGTATATCGCAAATCGCCCCTGTTCGTCCGGGGGATCCCATTTCGCCACTTCGAGTGACCCCGCAGAGAAACGTTTCGGACGGTAGACCCGACGGACCGGGTCCAGACTCTGTACCGGTTCCCCGTCCTCGTCCACAGCGATACCCACCACGACGTTGCCCTCCGGCAGTTCGATAGCCCACTCGCGTTCCTCTCCCTCGGCAAGTTCGATCGACTCGGTGCGCCATGAGATCCGTGGACGTGCGATAATGTTCACGACGAATCGCTGTCCTGCCGGAATCCCGTCAATCCGCACGTATCCACGTGCGTCCGTATAGAACGCGCGTTCGTCGAACATCCGCCAGAACGGGGAACGGCGGCCCGAAGTCCGCCTATCCAGATACACCCGCGCGTTGCGTATCGGTTTCCCCTGTGTATCCGTCACGTGCAGAATCAACGACGCACCGCCGCGAATGGCCTCCAGGACAACTTCCTGTACCTCTCCGGAACGGATGCCCGCTTCCCGACCGAGTGCGACGTTTCGGGGTCCCACTGCCGTGACCAGCACGAGACCCGGGATCAGGCCCCGAACCTCGAACCGACCGTCCGCGTCCGTCCGAACCGTCGGCCGCAACAGCATCCGCAGTTCCGGCGAGTCGATCAGAACTTCCCGGTCCATTTTTCGCAGTACCAGCGTCTGCATGACCGTTACCTGCATATCGGCAAGTCCGCGATCCGTTCCGATTGCGACCACGCGTCCCCGTAAAATCCCGCCGACACCCATACGCAGCCGCCGGGTTTCCCCCGGCCGGACCCGTATTTCGCCCATATGCAATACCCAGTTCCGCGCACGATCGATGGCAATGATGCGGTATGCTCCGGCCACATCGGAAAACGCAACGCGTCCGTGTTCGTCCGTCCTTGCATGCAATGCAAACGTCTTCCCGACCAGCCAGACGTCGACGTCCGCTGCCGGCCTGCCTTCAGGGGTTTGCAGGTATAACCGCCAGGCGTCCGATACGGGCGATTTTTCCCCGCCCGGGAGTGTGTGACCTGTGAACAGGCCGATGATAATCAGCATCAGGACAATGCGCCGCATGCGATACCTCCCGGCATCGATTTTGCCACGGACGACCGCCCCACGATCGCCCGATCGTAACGTGTTCCCCGGGCGATGATCCCCCATAAGCATTTTTTCCAATTTCTCTGTGTTCTCCGTGCGCTCCGCGCCTTCGTGGTGAAACCGAATATCGACATATCCGGGCACGGTGTGTCCCTGCAGAACTCTTCCCCTCGTCACTTCACTTCTACAGATACACGATATGCCTGTCCCGGAACGACCACGATGCCGGTTTGACCGACACGGTTGCCGGCGACCGCACGAATGATAATCGACCCGCCTGGCATCCGGTCGAATCGAATCGTTCCGGTCTGATCCGTTTCCGGTTTTCCTGCGGCTGAACGACAGTACGCTGCGATGTTCGTCCCGTTCGGCAGCAGGATCTCCACACGGGCACCGGCGATCGGTTGCCGGGCCGCATCCACGACCCGGACTTCCAGTACTGCCGGTTCCTGCAACTGCAGATCCACCCGTTGGGTATCCGTCTGCATCTGGACCTCGGCAACCGCCGGCGCGTACTCACGTGCGTTATCCACACCCACTACGGACACTGTTTTCCCGAGCGGAACGCCCTGAACCTCGAAAGACCCTTCCGCAATCGTGAACTTATAGAACGCCGTTGCCAGGACCTGTACCGATCCGGAAACCGGGCGACCCTGCGGATCCTGCAATTGCCCGATGATGCGACCGCCTTTTTCCAGTTGTACGGAAACGCTATCCGGCAGACCGAGTGCCATTGGCTGCGTATGGTCCGCGTAGGCCTTATGCGTGACTGTCAACTGCCCGGCACGGGGCAGGAACCCTCGCAATGTGCACGCGCCCTGCGTATCCGTTGAACAGGACGCCGACAGTTCGTCCTGACGGAACGTGACGAATGCACCCGCGATCGGATCTCCCGTGAATGCATCCGCCACGCGGACAGACGTTTGCGTATCCGGCAGTCGAACATCCAGGCGCAATCCCGTATCGGTCCGGGTGAGTGTCCAGATACCGGATGATGCGGTACCGGGTGATGTCGTCGGCACATCAAACCACCACTCGTTCTGGCCGCTCTGAATTATCATACGAAATGGTTGCTGTTCCTCCAGACATATGGCCACTTCGGGATCGCCCGTGAGATCGACGATGCGTATAGAAGACATCGGCGCATTCCGACCGCTGACCTGAATTCGACCCCGGGTGATCGGCTGTTGCCCGAGTGTCACCGCGACGTTCACCCGAACGGGACACATCGAAATATGCAGTTCTTTCGTCACGCCGGTTTCGATCTGTACGGTCCGGGTGGTGCGTTCAAACTGACCTCTGGATCCGTGACTGACTTTACGGGCAATGACGATATACTGCCCGGGACGTAACGGGTCCGACAGCACGCAACCGTCCGGACCGGTCATGATGCGTTCACCGAATTCCATCGGACGGTCCATCGAATGGATGTTCACCGGCGTGCCCACCACCGGTTGACCGCCACTGTCCGTTACACATACCCGTACGCGACCGCCGGGTTCCAGTACCCAGTCTGTCGGCTCAGTCGAGCAGTCTTCGCGCACGAGCAGTTTCCCCTGCGTGCCGGCATAATTCGGATGTACGAGTTCTATGCGAAACTCACCGCGCGGCATCTCCGGAAGGCGAATCGTTCCCGTCGTATCGGAAACCCCCTGAAACTCCGCAAGTGATATCCAGCGCGATTCGGACAGCATGAGCGTGGCGACGACATTCGCGACGGGCGCGTTTTCCGTATCACGCACGTGCTGAGTAACCGCGCAGGCCGGTTCCAGCACGATCGTGCCGAGATCGGCGATTGCATCGGACCGGATGTCTGTCTGCGCGATCTTCGGTGCATAGCCCGGTGCGCGGATGACAACGGTGGCTTTTCCGGGCGCGAACCCGCCCAGTTCAAACGTTCCGGACGGATTCAGCACCGTTTCCGAACGAACCTGCGACCGCACAATCGGACCGGAAATGATCCGATTGCGGACCTCCACCCGAAACGCCGGGACGGACTCCCCTTCCCTGTTGACCACACGTCCCTGAATGGTACCCGCCGGAACGACACGAATGCGGACGTTTTCCGTACCCGCGGGGACCCGGATGTCTTCTGTACTGACATACCGACCCTGCACACGCAGCACGTAATTCTCGCCGGGTACCAGGCCTTCAATGGCAAAACGTCCCTCTTCGTCCGTGACGGCCCTGGGATTCCGCGCAAAAAGGAGAGACAACCCCTCCGGATACGCCTGCACTTCCACACCTTCCACCGGCTGACCGTTCGCAGTGACCACCCGGCCGGTGATATGCGCACCCTTACGGAAGACCACCCGGCCGAGGTCGCGACGATCACCGTACCCGGTGAACTCCACGTCGACCGAAACGGGAATGTATCCGGGGGCTTCGAGTCCGATCTGGAACCGTCCTCTGGGGAGGCCCCGGATGGCAAACCGTCCCTTTTCGTCCGGAGGATCCCAACCGGCGACTTCAATGAAATCCAGTACGCCCCTGCCGGGAATGAACACCTGGTGCACCGACCGCAAACTGCGAATGGGATTGCCCTCCGCGTCGACAGCCATACCGACCACGGTATTTCCCTCCGGCAACGCGATGTGCCATTCGCGTTCCTCACCCTCCGCGAGTTCGATGGGAACCGATTTCCAGGAAATCCGTGAACGGGCGATAATATGGACGATAAATCGCTGTTTTGCTGGAATGCCGTCGATCCGCACACGGCCTTCCCTGTCCGTGTAATAGGCCCGTCTTGCAATCGCCCGCCACAACGGCGCTGCGCGTCGTCCCCAGCTGCTGAGATACACGCGGACGTTGCGCAGCGGTCGGTCGTCGGTATCCGTGATCCGCAATATCAGGGACGCCCCGCCGCGAATCGCTTCCAGCGTGACCGATTGCGTGCGACCGAATTGGATGGCAACGTCCTGGCTCAGGGAAA
>CAZIRO010000073.1:0-12713 GCA_964541595.1 uncultured Acidobacteriota bacterium | reverse complement strand
ATGCCCCGTCCCCTGTCTTCCGTCTCCTGTCTTCCGTCTCCTGTCTTCCGTCTCCCGTCCCGGACACCCGACACCTGAGACCCGAGACCTGGGATCTGACACCTGACACCCGACACCTGGGACCCGAGACCTGGGACCTGAGACCTGACACCCGACACCCGAGACCGGTGGCCACCAGCACACCGGTGGATCCGGTGGTTTCCCCTGTCCCATTGCCTGTCCCGATCTCCGGACCTCTGTTTGATCTTTGTGCCCACGGGGCTAAAATAAATTCAGAGTTCCCCACGGAGCGGGCGTAACTCAGGGGTAGAGTGCGAGCTTCCCAAGCTCGAAGTCGCGGGTTCGAATCCCGTCGCCCGCTCCAGAATCGGGCGGCTGTGGACGATGTGAGAGAGGTCCTGATCCGGAGGTGTCGGGTCCGCACCGTCCAGCACGGGGGTACTCGAATTCGCGCTCGGGAGTGGGAAAATGAGTCTGTTTTCAAAGAAGTCGGAAGAGACCAGCGTATCTTCTGTATCCCGCGGGGTCGCTTCAGGTTCGGCATCCAAAACCGGAGTGACGTCCGTGCGCAATGCGACCGGTATGCCCAAGGGCCAGACGGTGATCAGCGCCAACGTGACCATCAAGGGGGAAATTCACTCCGGAGACGATATCGTCATCGAGGGCACGGTCGAGGGCACGGTGCACGGTCAACGGTCTGTCGTTGTCGGGCCGAGTGGTAAGGTGCGGGCAGATATCGAAGCCGAAGTCATCGAGATTCAGGGACACGTCCGCGGCAACCTGACGGCACGTGAACGTGCGTATCTGGGCAACGGCGCTCGCGTGGAGGGCGATATCCGCACACGCCGTTTGGTCGTCGAAGAGAATGCGTATATCAGCGGTCGCGTGGAGATGTTACTCGACCAGGAAGTCCCACAGGAATCTGAACCGCCGGCCCGGGTAATGCAACCAGAGGCATCGACTGCATGAGTGCGCCCACGCCGATGAAACTCTGGGTGTTTGCGGAACCTCCCTGGTATAAGAACGGGTATGTGATCACCTGTCCGAACACCCGGCAGACCGTGATCATCGATCCGGGGGACGAGGTCGACACCATTGTGCGGGTGGTGCGTGAGAAGAACCTGGACGTCCGTGCGGTATACATCACGCACGGACATGTGGACCACATCTGCGGTGTGGCCGCATTGAAACGGGCGTGGCCTGAAGTACCGGTATACCTGCATGCGGCCGACCGGTTCCTGTACGATGCGATGGTCGACCAGCCCCGATGGCTGGGTCTGGACCTTTCCTATGAAGCCCCGCCGCCTCCGGATGCGTACTATGAGCACGGAGACACGTTTACCATTGGTACGCTCGAAGTCCGCATTCACCATACACCGGGCCATACCCCCGGAAGTGTATGTATCCAGATCGACCGGCATCTCTTTACCGGTGACACACTGTTCGCCGGAAGTATCGGCCGTACGGACCTGCCCGGTGGTTCGTATGCAACGATCATCCGGTCGATCGTCACGCGGATTCTGCCCCTGGGAGACGACATTGTGGTCCATCCGGGACACGGTCCGGAGACGACCATCGCGCGGGAACGGCTGATCAACCCGTTTATTCCGTAATATCCCGGCAGTACCCGGACCGGGGTGTCGATCACTCCGGTGCCAGCGACGCGCCGCACTGTCCGCAATAGCGAAATTGTGCGGGCAGGTGCCGGGCGCCGCATTGCGGACAGTCCCGCACATACGGACCCCAGGGGAACTCACTCCACCGACCGGCAGCAGCCGCCGCACGCAGCCGCCGGTACGCGGGTGGCCGTTTCTCGACAAACGCCGTCATGCCTTCCAGGGGTTCCCAACAGGCATAATGCAACGCCAGCCAGTCCCGCGCATGCCCGATGGTGAGATGCCAGGCCAGGTCTTTCCAGAAGTTGACCTGCTGTTTCGTATAGCGCATACACTCCGGAAACTTGTCCTTCAACTTCTCGGCCATTTCGCGTACCGCCGCATCCAGTGCGGATAGATCGACCGTGTACTCCGGCCGCTGCAACGCGTCTCGATTCGCCGCATAATCATACGGATCCAGCCATCGACCGTCCGGATCCCGTACGGACGGCACCACACGGTTGACCAATCCCCATTCCAGACACGTCTTCGGAGGGATCTCTTCACAGAAGTACAGGATCTCCCGCGCACGTCGATCGCCCACAAGGATCGGCAACCACTGCGTCGCACCGCCACAGGCGACGGAACCCACGCGTGTGCCCACCTGGCGAATATACGCATGCGCGGCCATGACCGCCAGATCACAGGCCATATTGAATTCGTTCCCCCCACCGGCCACGATCCCGTTAATCCGGGCGATCGTGGGTTTGCCAATGTTGCGCAACAGATCGTGCGCCTGCACAAACAACCCCATCCACTTCCAGTAATCCCGCGGATACCGTACGAACTTCTGCGCATACTCCTTGACATCTCCGCCTGTACAGAACGCCCGATCCCCCGCACCGGTCAACACGACCACGGCAATGCTGTCGTCCCAGGCGGCATCCTGAAACGCCTGGATCATCTCCTGCAGTGTGCGGGTGGAATACGCGTTATACACGTGTGGACGGTTAATGGTGATCGTCGCGATGCCGTCTGCTTTCGTATAGAGGATCTCCTGAAAATCAAACGCTTCTACGGGTCGGCCGATGAGATCGCGCATGGAAAGCCCTCCGGACGAGTGAATGTACGCGCACAAAGCGGGGGGAACAAATTCCGTGCCACCTCACTGGAGATACCGTTCGAGTTCATACTTGTCAATAATTCGTCTGGAGTTATCGCGAAGAAACCGCATGCCCTTTATGATTTCAGAAAACGTAATGGTATCGTCAAACGTCACCCAGTAGTTGAAGCGGATCATCTTGAGTTTGGGTTCCATATTCGCATTGATGTATTCCTTGTCGTTGATCTCGCAGATGAGCGAACTCAACGCGGTCAGGTTTTCTTCTTTATACCTATACAGCGCTGCAATGATGATTCGATCCGGATAATTGTGATACGTGATGAGCTGCAGTACGTATTTAAACCCGCTGTAATTGACCAGAATGATGCTACCTTCCACGCCCATGATATCCAGCTGGTGCGCCCGCAAAAAATCCGCCGTTTGCTGCGCTGCCACCTCATCGTCCGTGGTCGTGATGAGCAAAACGTCGGACGTCTCTTCCGGGCGGTCAGCGGCCCATCCGGCGGACCCACTGCCGATACCGGACAGCACGGTGATCCATCCCACGATGCATACGAGTACGGATACCGGTCGCTTGCGATGCATTGGTCTCCTCCTTTTCGCGCATGGTATGTTCACGTTACGCGCATGGTATGTTCACGCTCATGGTGTGGCGTACGCATCTGGAGGCAATCTCACTGCAGGGCAGAACCATTCGCGGAGCGAATGATTTCCCACACCGTGCAGGTGCCATCCATGGGAATATTGTACAGCACCCCGGTTTCGGGATCACGCGTGTCCGGGGTACCGTCCCGCACTGCGTGCACGCATCCCCCGGTTATCCCGTTTATGAGACAAATTGAAATCCAATTTGTCCGATAAATGGGACACCCGCGCATGTGGTTTCCGCTCCGATCGGGGGAGACCATGGGCGGTTTCGGATAATGTGTCGCCCGGCTGTGTTTGGAATGAATCTTGCTTTATGCATTCTGCACATCGAACCGTACGGTACATCCGAGGCACAGGCGTACGAATGGTACCGGCATATGATCACATCCACACCGTTTGACGATCTGATACCGCTATTCCGGGATCTCCATTTCGAAGCGGTGCGGGAATGGAAGGCGGCGCACCCGGGACGCCCGATCGTGGGGATATTCCCTGTCTGGGCGCCGGCGGAAATCGTGCACGCTGCCGGCGCGCTGCCCATTTGCCTCTTCGGCGCCGGTGATCTCCTGGACATCGAATATGCGGACGCCCGCATGCAATCCTTCCTGTGCTCGATCTCGCGCAGCACATTAGAACTCGGGCTGCGGGGAAAACTCGACTTCCTGGACGGCATGATCTTCACCTCCCTATGTGATGTTGCGCGGAATCTGTCCGGCGTCTGGGAACGCAACTTCCCGGACCAATGGGTGATCTATCTACACTGGCCGGAAAACGTGCAATCGCCGCATGCGATGCGGTACATGCGGGCCGAACTGACCCGGTTACAGACGGGACTGGAACAACTCACCGGCACACCCCTATCCACGGAACAACTGCACCGATCGATTCACCTGTACAATGAAAACCGTCGACTGCTGCGCGCGTTATACGCGTTCAAACAGCGCCATCCGCACCGTTTATCGACGTATGAACTGTACATCCTGGCGCGGGCCGGAAGCGTATTGCCGGTGGAACGGCACAACGCCATCCTGCAGAACGCGCTGCATACGGTCGAATCCCGTACGACCCGGCCGAAGGACCGGATCCGCGTTCTGCTGGATGGCAGCTTCTGTGAACAGCCGCCGTTAGAATTCATCTGGGCAATTGAAGAAGCCGGGTGTTACATCCTGGACGACGATTTCCTGCTGGGCAACCGGTATCTCCTGGAGGACGTTCCGACGGACGGGGATCCGCTGGATGCCATTGCCCGAACGTACCTGCGTCATGCCACACCGTCGGCCATCCGGTACGACGGTCCCCAACAACGCGCGGCAACGTTCCTCGCGAAAGCGCGGCAACTGCGGGTCGACGGGGTGATTTTCGCATATGCGAAGTTCTGCGATCCGGCCCAGTTCGATTTCATTATCCTGAAACGCCATCTGGAGGACGCGGGGATTCCGTATCTCATTCTCGAGTTCGAGGAAAAGATGACGGTATTCGAACAGATCCGCAGTCAGGTGGAGACATTTGTGGAATCGATCCTGTTTTACGCGTGAAACGGAGGGACGCTGTGCAGGACCATCTGCAGTTTCAGGGGTGGGGACGACGCCAGCAGAAGGGACTGTTAAAAGCCTGGTGGCAGCGTCTGGAACGGGCGCCGGAAACCGGAACGCCCGTGGCGTATCTCTTCATCTCGGGCGCGGTCGAAGAACTGTTACGGGCATTCGGATACGAGATCGCGCTGCCGGAAGTGACCGCGCTGAACTGTGCCATTCGACAGGCATCGATCGAGTACATCCTGCGGGCGGAAGATATCGGATACTCTCAGGACGTGTGCGGATACGTCAAAAACGATATCGGTCTTCTGCTTTCGGGCAACCGTTCACCGATGGGGAAACTCCCACCGCCGTCCCTGCTCGTATGCAACTATTCCGGATGCACGACGTACATCAAATGGTTTGAAGCACTTGCCGAGTTCTATCATGCGCCGCTGTTTATCCTCGATGTTCCCTACCTGCGCACGACCGGGGTACTGGCATCGGACATCGACTATATTGTGGGACAACTTCACGAACTCATTGACCTCTGTGAGCGACAGACCGGGCGTCCGTTCGATGAGGCGCGTTTGCGCACGATTCTGGCGCATGCACGCGCAGCCGAAGACCGCTGGGTGCAGGTGCTGGAGACGGCGCGTCACACTCCCGCGCCGTTCGATGCTTACTTCGAGGCCGTATACTTCATGGCCCCGATCTATATCCTGCGGGGATTGCCGGAGACGGTGGAATATTATGACGGCCTGTTACGGGAACTGACGGAACGGATCGAGCACGGGATCGGTCCGGTACCGGAAGAACGGTTCCGTGTGGTGATCGAGGGTCCCCCTCCCTGGCCCGCTCTGCGCGATTTCTGGGACATGTTCAAACAGTGGGGCGCGGTGTGCGTGGCATCCACATATTCCAAGGTCGGCGGGCTCTGGGACGCGAGCGGCGTGCGCCACGATCCGGAACGACCGCTGGAAAGTATCGCCGAATATGCCATTCACTGTTACGTCAACTGGGGACTGCACCACCGGCGGCAGCTGTTGCTGGAATATTACACACAGTACCGGGCGGATGCGATCGTCATCCATTCCGTGAAGAGTTGCCGTTCGTTTGCCGCGGGGGAAGCCGATTTCCGGGAAATGTTTGTGAAGGAAATGGGAATCCCGACGTTATTCATTGAATCCGATCTCGTCGATCCACGGTACTTCCAGAAAGCCCAGATGAAAAACCGGATCGACGCGTTCTTTGAATCGCTGGAACACCGGCAACTCGTTCACGGGTGATATGACGCCATCTGCCATCCGCCGGAGGGTATCCATGTATGTGGCCGGCGTGGACGTCGGATCCACCCAGACGAAAGCCGTGATCATGGACATGAACCGGCAGATTGTCGCCCGTGCACTGATCAAGACCGGTGCGAATGTCGTTCGTGCGGCTGAACGTGCGTTTCAGGTCGCACTCGCGGAGGCCGGGATTCAGCCGGATGAAGTCGTTTACATCGTGGGCACCGGATACGGGCGATATAAAGTCACGTTTGGCCACACGCAGATCACCGAGATCAGTTGCCACGCCAGAGGCGCGGTGTTCGTCTTCCCGGCCACCCGAACGGTACTCGACATCGGGGGGCAGGACACGAAAGCCATCAAGGTGGACGCCCGTGGAGAAGTCATCGATTTCTGCATGAACGACAAATGTGCGGCCGGTACGGGCCGCTTCCTGGAAGCCGCTGCCGAGGTCATGGGGCTGTCACTTGACGAGATCGGACCGGTATCGCTCGCGTCCCAGCATCCGGTCAAGATGACGAACGTATGCACCGTATTTGTGGAAAGCGAAATCCTGTCCCATCTCGCCTGGGGACGTCAACGGGAAGACATCCTGCGCGGTGTCCACCACAGTATCGCCACCCGGGTTGTCGGGCTGTTGCGTCGGGTGGGGATCGAAGACGAGATCACGTTTACCGGCGGGGTATCCCGCAATATCGGTATGGTGCGTGCGCTGGAAGAGGTCCTGCAGCGAAAGGTCAATGTCAGTGCGGAATCGCACTATATGGGTGCCATCGGCGCTGCACTGTTTGCCTGGGAACGCGTACAGGCCATGCATCGCCATCCCCGTACACGTTCCGTGACCGCGCCACATCCGAAGGAGTCACCGTCATGACATACGTGGCCGGTATCGATGTCGGGTCGCGGTCGACGAAATGTGTCATTCTGGATGCGGATGCACAGATCGTGGCCCGGACCTGGATCACAACCGGTGCGTTTCTGGCAAAAGCGGCGGAAGAGGCATTTGTACAGGCTCTGCATCAGGCCGGCCTGACGCGTGAGGACGTCGTTTACATCGCGAGCACGGGGTGGGGACGCTATCAGGTCCCCTTCCGGGATATTCAGATTACGGACATCACCTGTCACGCCCGTGGCGGTGTATACCTCCATCCGGAGGCTCGTACGATCATCGATATCGGTGCCCAGAACACACGCGCTATCCGGGTGGAAGCGAGCGGACGCGTGCGGGCGTTTCGTATGAACAATCGGTGTGCGGCGGGTGCCGGCCGGTTTCTGGAACGTACGGCAGCGGCACTGGAAGTCACCCTGGAAGAAATGGGCCCCCTATCCCTGCGTAGCGAGCATCCGGAACCGATCAGCAGCATCTGCGCGGTTATGGCCGAATCGGAAGTCATCAACCTCGTGAGTCATGAAGCCCGCCTGGAAGACATCCTCGCCGGCGTGCACCGGTCGCTCGTGGAACGTATCGTCAGCCTGGTCCGTCAGGTCGGGGTCGAACCCGTGGTGATGCTGACCGGCGGTGTCGCACAGAACATCGGTATGGTGCAGATGTTGCAACAGTACCTGGAGACCGAGGTGTTCGTTCACGACGATGCGGTTTACGCCGGTGCGATCGGCGCGGCGTTGCTCGGCTGGACACGCGTACGTAAACGGTGGTACGCGTTTCCGGACAACATACGCACGCTGCGCGTTGAGGACGCACCGCATGTGGCAGCGATCGACGCGGCGTTGACCGGAACCCCGCCGCGGCCGGATTACTGGCAGGCCAAGATTCGTGCCTATATCGATGCCGGTGAACCGGCCATCGGATTTGAACTGGATGGCCGGCTGGTGGGCTACATGATGGGGTATATCCGGGGCCGGGAGTTCGGGTTTCCGGAACGGGTGGGCTGGATCGAGTTCGTCGGTGTCGCTCCACAGTACCACGGTCGCGGGATCGGCCGCACGCTGTTGCATGCGATCCTGAAATACTTCCGGAACGCACGCGTTCGAGAGGTTTATACTCTGGTACGGCACGATCAGGCTGATCTGCAGCGGTTTTTCCGGTCCATGCAGTTCGCGCCGGCACCCGTTGTCCCTCTGTTCCGGACGACGGACGCACATGCCGCGGGTTCGGATGATCGGTTATCGCCGACATCGGACGCCGTTCCCGTGCAGTCGGGAAACCATGGGGGCGGATCATGATCCGCGCACATCCGCGATCGGACCCGCAACGTCCGGGGCAGTGGGTGCGCCGGTTTGTCATCCATCGGGACCGTGCGGCGGAGTATGTGGAACTCTACCGATCGCTGGGATATGAGGTTCGGGTGGAACCGGCCACACCCGACGATCTGGACGTCTGTATGGAATGTCCCCTTGCGGAAGACTGCGGGGACTGTGTGGTGATTTATACAAAGAAGTGACGTGAAGGGGAAGTGACGATGAAAGCCGCTGTCTTCTACGGAATGGAACAGGGGATCCGTGTGGAACAGGTACCGGACCCGCAACCGGGACCGGGGGATGTCCTCGTGCGTGTTGCCGCATGCGGGTTGTGTCATACGGACCTGCACTATATCGATCACGGTACACCTACGTTTCAACCACCGCCCATTATTCTGGGACACGAGATCTCGGGTACTGTCGCTGCCGTCGGCGGGGAGGTCACCGAATGGCAACCGGGAGACCGCGTGCTTCTTCCGGCCGTGGTGAGTTGCGGCACATGCTGCATGTGTCGCACCGGCCGGGAAAACATCTGCATGCGTCAGCGGATGTTCGGCAATCATATGCACGGCGGATACGCCGAGTATGTGATCGCACCGGCCAGAGACCTGTTCGCCCTGCCGGAAACGGTTCCCCTGGCCGAAGGGGCCATCATCGCGGACGCACTGACGACGCCGTACCATGCGGTGATCCATCGCGGGGAGGTCCGCCCCGGTGATACCGTTGCTGTCCTCGGATGCGGTGGTATCGGCCTGAATGTCGTGCAGATGGCCCATCTGGTCGGTGCACAGGTGATCGCAATCGATATTGTGGACCGCAAACTCGAACTCGCCCGTCAACTCGGTGCCGCCGAAACGATCAATGCCCGCACGGTCGATGCCGTTGAAAAATGGGTACGCAAGCGGACGGACGGTGGTGCAGATGTCGTCTTTGAATGTATCGGTCACCCGCAGACGCAGGTCCAGGCACTGCGTATGGTGCGTACGGGCGGACGTGTGGTCTTCGTCGGGTTCAGTCCGGAACCGGCGACGTTGCCCACGGGGCGTGTGATGTTCCGTGAGATCGAGATCCGGGGCACACTCGGCTGTCGGCCCGTGGACTATCCGCGGGTGATCGAACTCGTGGCCGGCGGTCGGCTCCAACTGCATCCGTTGATCAGCCATCGATTTTCGCTGGACGACATTCACGCCGGTCTGGACGCACTGCGGCGGGGTGATGTCATTCGCGCGATCGTCATCCCGTAAAGCCACGCGTCGTTTTCAGGAACCGTGTTTGCGTGCGATGGTATTCAGATTTTCATGAATTTTGAAAATCACGATGAGGATTTCACACCATAACCGCGCAAATATGGCATAGATCAGCCACCCAATCGGAACGGCAATGAGGATCACCAGCGCGATCAGCATTCCGCCCAGCGCGCTTTCCCGTCCCTGCGTGATGCCGACGATCGCCGTGAACATCCCCACCGCCAGGTATCCCAGACCGATCAGTGTGATCACCACCATGATCAGTCCGTACAGGACCGGCACGACGCGCAGTGCGATCATGTGTTCAAATCGGAAATCGAACAGCGAGCGAAAGAACCCGGCTTTATGCGCTGCCGGGGTGTCCGCCGCTTCCGGCGGTGCCGGTGTTGCATGATGAAACTCCGGAAGCGTGGACGGGTCCGCCCAATCCGCCATACCGGTTCGCCATACGCGTACGTTCTTGCCGCGGTGTTCGCCGAGCAACTGGCGGACTTCTTCCGTTGAATACGTCCCTTCCAGGGTTTTCCCGTCGACTGCAACGTACCACTGATCCTGTTCCTGCATCGGAATACCTCCCGGAAATGAAATCATGGTTTACAGAATGGGACCGATCGCCAGGGACCAGCGGGTGTGCCGTTCTCCCGGCTGCGGATCGAGCAGCACACTCCAGTCCAGCCGGATGAGTCCCAGCGGGCTGTGGTAACGCAATCCGATCCCGGCGGCCTCGCGCAGACTGCGCAGTGACAGTGAAAATTCCGAACGACGGGCAAACACGTTGCCGACATCGAGAAAGACGGCCAGCCCGAAATCGCGGGACAGGTTCCAGATCCATTCACCGTTGAGCAGAAACAGCACTTCACCGCCGTCCGGAGCGCCAGTAAACCGGTTGCGCGGTCCCAGTTCATCCGTGGGCAATCCGCGAAACGAAGCGGGACCCCCCGCGAAAAACCGTTCAGACGAGAGCAGTACCCGGGATGCACCCAGGGGACGGCCCCATCCGAAACGGATGCCACCGAGTGCGGACCACCGGCGGTTCGGGCTCGTCCAGTAGCCGCTCCATTGCGTGAACACTTTGATGTATTCGATTTCGCTGCCGGCCCACCCCGGCGCGTACTCTACATCGATGACCATCAGGTGACCATGCCGCGGATCGAGGGCAAAATCCCGCGTATCCCACTGTACGCCGAGCGCCAGCCGGCGGATACGGATCAGTATGTCGAACACGAACAGACTGTCCGGCGGCGGATTTTTTTCGAAGACATGAACCGTTTTCGGACTGTACCGATACCGCACCTGCCAGTGGTCGCCTAACCGCATCACCTGTTCAAAAAACCAGGACCGTTCCTCTGAAATAAACGTGCCGTCGTCCTCCCGTTCGTGGAAGTAAAACACCTGAGTGTATACCGGCCAGCCGAAGAGGTAACTCCACGCAAGGCCCACACGCTGTCGACGCAACCGGGACGTATACGGGATCCCGACGAACAGTTGCAGTCCGAGGTCCCACGGGTCCATCCACTGACCGAACAGTTCAAACTCCCATGGACGAAACTCCGATTCGGTCCGAAATACGTATCGAATCCCTCCGTTCAGGCGCAACCAGGAACGCCGAACGGTTTCGATCCGGATGCGGCGACGATCCGGGGGTGTCGTTGCATCGATGGAAATTCGCACATTCCGAAAGAAACCGAGCGTCCAGAGACGGTGCCGGGCACGTTCTAAATCCTGCCGACGGAGTACCCGTCCGGGACGCAGACCGGCGTAACGTGCCAGCCATGCCGGGCGGCGCACCGGAGGATCCCACACAATGGTGCCGATACGGGCCTCCGGACCCGGCCGTACCCGGACGGTCAAATCCCCGTGCGGTTCGTTCCAGTCAAACGTGCACCGGGCGTCCGGATATCCCCGATCCTGTAGTGCCCGACACAGGCCACGCACGCGTGCGGTCACCCCTTCCGGCCGGTACAACCGACCTTCCAGCGCACGCAGTGACCGCGCGAGATCGCGGGATGCATCCGGCAATCCGCGCACCCGCACACGGCGGATCACGCGCGGTCGCAGGGTGATCGTGACCCGACCCTGTGCGGCGCCTTCCGGCAGTGCGATCGTGATGTCCACGATCTGCCATCCTTCCCGGCGGGCCCACCTATGCCATGCACGGGTACAGATCTCCGGTCGAACCATGAGGTACCACCAGAACGGTGCGGGAACGGTTTCGCGTCCCGCTGTTTCACAGGCTTCAATCCACATTGCCGGTCGCGCGATCCGTGTCCGAACCCGTTCGGACAGCGACTGCGCCTCCACGAACTGCCAGTCCCACGTGACTTCAGGCACCCGGGTCGTATCCGGACCCTGCCAGACGATCGGGACGGTCACGTCCGTTTCGGTCACCCGTGGCATAGCAATCCGCAGCGGACTCCGCTGCCACCCCTGAAACCGCGCCCATACGGTCGCCTGCCGATGCATACACAGCCGACCCCAGCCGACGAGCGTGTGGCCGTACCAGCAGGGCACCCACCAGGTGACCGGATCCGGGGGCGTCCACCCCGCGGGGACGTGGATCCATTCGATGTGGAAACGCGGACCCTTACGGACTTCCAGAAACAGGTGGTAGGCACCCGCCTGTTGCGCATCCGGTTGAAGGTACCACAGCACGATGGCGCTCCAGTATCCCATCCGGTGCAGCAGGGTTTCGACACGCCGGATATTGCGTTGCAGCCGATCGAATCGTATCGGCTGACCGACATGTACGCGGGCCAGTTTGCGGAGTATGGCGGGGGACCACGGTGCATCACCTGCGATGTGCACCGCGCGCAGTGTCATCACCGGCGCATGCGGTGGTGGCGTATCGACCTGTGCCGGTCGTGGATGCGTCCACTGCGGAAACACCCCGAGCGCCCACTCGGCCGTATCCGACCGGGTGATGCGTACCTGCATCCACCGCAGCGGATCCACGCGTACAACCCATGTTTGTCGCACCGTATTGCGGACGTCCAGCGCAATGGTGGTCCGCACCCAGCGCGTCCACGGTCGCTGGATCGTAATGCGTGCGATGGGATCGACGTCCTGACCCACGAGTACCGGCGCAACGGCCACGTCCT
>CAZIRO010000072.1:0-12821 GCA_964541595.1 uncultured Acidobacteriota bacterium | reverse complement strand
TTACAATGTCATCGACGGACGCGGACGTGACTGGTGGGACGTCCGGTTCTGGGTAGAGCGTCCGGTTCCCCTGATCGCCCGTCGATGACGTTCGGAGGATCGGGCATGCGCGGTGGCACACGCATGGCTCGCATATGTGCGGGATGGGGTCTGGGTGTATGTCTCGGGATAGGCCTGATGGGTGTCCGCAGCATGCCGCAACAGCGATGGACGGTCTCCGTTGCCGTGCCCACGTCCGTCGCCGTCCGCATCGCGGACGCCCACCTCACGCTGGCCGTCGCACAGACCGAACGGGGACGGGTACGGTGGTGGACGGAAGGGCAGCCCGGCTGGATATTTGAATTCCCCCGTCCCGTGGGGATCGGCCTGGATACGAAGGGACGGCTCTGGGTCGGCGACGCGGCCCTGGATGCTGTCTGGGTGATCGAACAGACAGCGCATCGACTCATCGGACGGTGCATGTATGCCCCGCAGTTGTGGGACCACCCGGTGGACTTTGCATTTGCTGGTGATCGGGTATTCGTCGTGGACGGCGCATCCGGGCACGTGGTCACCGGCACCGCGGACGGTGACTGGTGGATCCTTCTGAACGGTCTCCATACGCCCACAGCTGTCGCCGTGCTGCCGGACAGGATCATGGGATACCGTCTGTTCGTCACCGAACAGGGGGTGGCGTCCGCGTTCCAGCGGAATCTGCCCGTGGTGCGGATGTACCGTACGGATCTCCATCGGACCGTCCTGGAAACCGAATACGGCCGAAAAATACTGGAATTTCCGGTGGCCATCGTCGTATCCGACCGGTGGCTGGACGTCCTGGATGGCCACCTCGCACAGGTCCTGCGATTCGACATGGTCACCGGCCGGTTGATCGGTAAAACAGGGGGATACGGTACGGGCTGGTTCTACTGGCGGAACCCGTCCGATATGGTTTCGGAAGGACCCATCCGGGTCATCGCGGATACGGGCAACAACCGTTTGACGGTGGACGGATGGCGGTATGCTCCCGGACTCCCCACGGTTTTCTGGGACACCGCACGGACAGTGCGGTGGATGCAATGCCGGGACCGCAAGATCGAATTTCCCGGTGATCGGAACGCACATTCCGCGTGGAGGATGTTCCCTTCGGAGAAGTAAGACATGCACGCCGAACGGTCGAGCAGGTACCGGTGGATGTTCCGTATCGGTATGGGGGTCCTGATCCTCCTCGGGGGATACACCGTGGCGCGTGCGACCGACTATCCCCATAGCCCGGACCGACTCATTCAGTGTGCGAGCTGCCACCGTATCAAAGGGGCACCCGGAACCCGTCTGACCGTGGTCGGCGGGATCGTCAACCTGTGCAAACTGTGCCATACGGCCAACGGAATGGCCGAACAGTTTGCACTGGACTACGGAGATCAGGCCGTACCCGGAAGCAGCGGTACGAGCCACGGGTTTGAGGTCACCGCCGATCGGCCCGGATACGGCGCCAGTCCGCCGGCGGACTGGAATATGGGACGCAATCTGGAAAACGGGAACGTCGTCTGCACGACCTGTCACAATGTCCACAACCACCGTCGCGGGTTCCCGTTTCTATGGATCACCCGTGATCAGATCTGCCAGCAGTGCCATAGCGCCCGCTGGAACGATACCGCACCGTATACGTCCCACCCCGTCGGCGTCGCCATTCCGAATACCGCAGATTATCAAAATCCCCCGCATCTGGAACTGATCAACGGTCAGGTCTCCTGTCTGACCTGTCATGGTGTGCACTACACGTACAGCCTCGAGCAGTATCGGGGTGTCGCGGAAGACGGAACAACCACATGCCTGACCGATACGGACGCGAACTGGACGGACGGGGCACTCGTCGGCTGGGAATTGAAAGTCCTGAACACTGCCGGTTCGGACATGAAGAAATGGTATCAGCGGAGGATCATCACATCGAACACCGCGCAGACCGTATGCTGGACAGACCCCCTGCCGGCCGCGATCACGCCGGGGGATCCCTATGTGCTCAAAGCGCGGGGAACAGGGGACGGCTACCTGCTCAATCAGCGGGCCACTCAACTGTGCGGGCAATGCCATGTGATTCCCGCAACGGGCAGTCACTTTACCAGCGCGAACAGCCGCTGGCCGGGGGGCCAGTACGGCACCACATACGCGATCACCGACGCGACCGGCGCTGAACTCTGGCCGCCGGCACGTTCGGGTGGCGTGACCCAGCAGGCCGTACCGAATGCCTTCGTCGGGACGTGTTTCAACTGCCACTGGCCGCACGGCTGGCCGGACGGCAACGGTAGCGTGTATCCGCGTCTGACCGTCGAACATGAGGAGAAACTCTGTTACACCTGCCACGACGCCGATCCCGCATCCACGGATGTCGTGACCCACTTTGAAAACACCCGATGGGTGGCCCAGGGTGCCGGACAGTGGAACAACCCGAATCTGAATACCCGGCACGATGTCAACGATGCCGATCAGACCCGGAGCGGTGCCAGGATCGAGTGTACGCACTGCCACGATCCGCATCGGGTTTCCGCCGACAATCCCCCCATGTCACGTCTCGTCGCCGATCCCGATCCGACCGACGGACGGGTGCCCACGCCGGGACAGTCCTGGAGCGGATCGGATTTCCAGAGTGAGTGGTGCCTGGACTGTCACGACGGTTCGTTCCCGCCGGATGTCACCCCGCCAACGAATACGCTCATGAATATCCTGGATGCATATACGGGTGGAGGAGATTACGGACCGGACAAACACGGTACCAAAGGTCTGCGATCCGCCGACGAGGGGACCCTGAAACTGAAAAACGGATACGGCTGGAACGAAGGGGATATCCTCCCGTGTACGGCATGTCACGACCCGAGCCATCGATCGACGAACCTGTTCCAGTTGCGCACCGTGGTGATGAGCGAGGACGGGACCACTCCGGTGCCCACCGACCCCGGCTGCGATCCGAATTATGCAGTGATCGACAATAACAGTATGGATAAAAATATCAACGGCTGGTGCTGGTGCAATACGTGTCATACCGGCAGTATGGGGTCCAATAAACGGAACTGTTTCCAGTCCGGATGCCATCACCACGGCGGCAAATTCTGACGCCCCCCGGATATCCCCGCACACCGCGGATACCGGTGAAATCGTCGGCCGACGCTCAATACCGGTGCAAATCCCCCATGCATGGGGCATTTCCCCCAATCTGACGGGGGCACTCCCGGATTGACGGACGGTGCACAGCGCCGCGGCATCATCCGA
This sequence comes from uncultured Acidobacteriota bacterium, assembly GCA_964541595.1. Lineage (GTDB taxonomy): Bacteria > Acidobacteriota > HRBIN11 > HRBIN11 > HRBIN11 > CAZIRO01. The sequence goes on along the minus strand of CAZIRO010000072.1, from coordinate 9,581 downwards.
TGGCGGGGATCCGCAAACGATCCGTACCGGACTACCGGTGGATGCAGGCTGCACACCATCGCAACAACGGATGTTCCGCAAGGTCCTCACTGGCACAAACCTTGCTAAACATTCCCATGAACGGCGATACACGCGAGGTGCGTCATGACACGGAACACATCACCGCCGGAACAGATCAAACGCCGTTCGTTTCTGCAACGGCTATTGCAACTGGTCATGAGCCTGTGGGGTGTGGGGATTATCGGTGTGATCACTGCATACCTTCGACCGCCACGTACGCTCCCTCTGATGGGTGTGACGGATTTTCGGGTTGGACCGCTCGATCAGTTTAAAAAGGGTGAAGCCCGATTCATCCCGCACGCCCGGCATCCCTTCTGGGTCATCCGTACGGAACGGGATCAACTGATCGCGCTTTCGGCCGTATGCACCCATCTGCGGTGCATCCTCCGATGGGACGCGGACCGTGGGGAACTCGTCTGTCCGTGCCACGGGGGAACGTTCGACCTCAACGGAAACGTCCTCATCGGACCGCCACCCCGTCCCCTGCGCACGTTCGAGACCCATGTCCGGGGAGGCGTGATCTATGTTCGGCTGGCGTAAATGGATCGACTGGGTGGATCACCGACTGGACCGACGTGCAATCACCGCACTGATCCGGGGATTCGGGCTTCCGGCTACCGATCGACGGTCCGCTGTGCTGGGTATGCTCATCATCATCCTGCTCATCATGCAGATCGTCACCGGACTGTTACTGGCGTTTTACTATCACCCCGCGCCACGGGCCGCATATGCGAGTACACTGCTCATCATTCGGGACACGCATTTCGGATGGTACATCCATCAGATGCACGTCTGGGGGAGCCACCTGCTCATCGTTCTGTTTGCGGTACACGTGCTCGGACTGTTCGTGTACGGTGCATACCGCGGCCGGGGGGAAATCGTCTGGATCACGGGAGTGGGACTCGTGCTGTTGAGCATGCAGGGGGCGCTTACGGGCAATCTGCTGCCCTGGGATCAGCAGGCGTACTGGTCCACAGTGCGCACACTGGAGATCATCCGGGCCATCCCCCTGTGGGGGACGGTGCTTTCGTTCCTGGTCGGCGGTCTGGCGATCACCCCGGCACTCCTCATCCGGTTTTACGTCGTGCACACCATTTTCATTCCGTTTCTGCTGTGGGCCTGCATCTACCTGCACGCTGCCGCGTTGCGCCGACTCGGGTACGGCGCGCGAACGGATACTCCGTACGGTACGATGCCCGCGCTACAGGCACTGATCCGGGGACTGCTCGTTTTCGGTATTGTCCTGACGCTGGGAACCCTCTTCCCCACGCGATTCATCGAAGAAGCGGACCCGTTCACCACCCCTTCGGACATTCGTCTTCCCTGGTTCCTGTGGCCGGCGTACGGCGTGCTGGAAACACTGACGCACCGTATCGGAGGCTGGGTCCTGTTTCTCGTCCTGCTCGTACTGCTGCTGTTCCCCTTCGCGGACCGCACACGACAGCCACAGCCGCCCGGAAAATCCGTGACCTGGGGTGTTCTCGGTGCGGTGGTCATCGCACTGATCACGTTCGGCTACATCGGCTACATCCGCGGAGGCTGATATATGCGCACACCGGGGATGCTGACATGTACCGTACTCCTGATCGTCGGCCAGGTGGCCAGCCTGCGGGGACAGGCGATCGAGACGCACAACTTCTGCGCAGTATGTCACAGTGAGCATGCGGTCGCATTCCGGGAGAGTATCCACGCGCAGGAACAGATGACCTGTGTGGACTGTCACGGGGGGAATCCCCGCGCGCGTGCGATCCCGCAGGCACACGGCAACGGGTTTCGAACGTTTGCCCATCGAAAAGATATTGCCGAACTCTGTGCGGGATGCCACGCCGATCCGATCAAAATGAAACCCTACGGCATTCCCATTGATCAGTACGCCCTGTACCTCACATCCGCCCACGGTCAGCGCCTGCTGCAGGGGGACAATCGTGTTGCCGTGTGCAGCGATTGCCACGATGCCCATCGGGTACTGCCGGTGCGCGATGCACGAAGTCCGGTCCATTTTGAAAATATTCCGAATACCTGTGGACGGTGTCACGCAGACGAAACCCTGATGCGGATGTACGGACTGCCCGCGACGGTCGTCGATGACTACCGCGACAGCGTTCACGGACGCGCACTGCTCGAACGGCACAACCATCGGGCACCGGACTGCGCACGGTGCCATGGAACGCACGGTGCCGCGCCCCCCGGTGCGGGGAACGCAGAAAAGGTGTGCGGACAGTGTCATACACGCACCATGGCGTTCTTCCGGGAAGGCCCGCACGGTCATACGCCCGCAAAGCGCACGCATGTGGCATGTGTGGATTGTCACGGGTACCACCGCATTGAACCACCCACGCACGATCTGCTCACCACATCCTGTGGGCAATGCCATACCGGGGATTCTCCGGCACTCCGCCGCGGACGACGGATCCGGCAACTGCTCATCGAAGCGGAAGCGGCCATTGCACGGGCACAACAGGCCATTGCAGCGGCACGGGCGATTCCGTTAGACGTGCGGGACTATGCATCCTGGTGGACGGACGCCTGGACACATCTGGTGGAAGCCCGCATTGTCACGCACACCCTGTCCCTTGATATGGTGGCGGATCACACCCGCAGTGCCCGTTCGATCGCCCGGGAGATCCAGTCCGAAATCTACCGCAAAATCCGGATCTTTCGGAGTCGATACATCATATTGATTATTATATGGTTTTATATTCTGATTACGATCACGGTGGTGCACCATTATCGGCAGGCGTGTTGCCGTGCCACCACAACGGATTCAGCATGATCATGCATGTCATCCGACAGATGCGGTACCGGATACATCGGTCCTTCGATCGGATGCGCCATTTTCCCTGGCGGGTGGCCCTATTTTCCGCGAGCCTCGCCGTCGGATGCCTCCTGCTGGTTGTCCTGATCACCTTTCAGATCACCTCACAACCCCGGTTTTGCGGATCCTGCCACTTCATGCGACCGTATTACGAATCGTGGAAAATGTCCGCGCACAATACGGTGCCGTGCGTCGAATGCCATATCCCGCCGGGGTTCACTTCCGAGATTCGCAAGAAGTACGAAGCGTTTTCCATGGTGGTCAGTTACCTGACGGGAACGTATCGCACGAGTCCCTGGGCCGAGATCGACGACGCGGCGTGTCTGCAGTGCCACAAACGCAGGCTGCTCCGGGGGCGTATCGTATTCCGGGGCATTCGATTCGATCACTCGCCGCACATGCTGGAAATGCGACGTGGGAAACGATTGCGATGCACTTTCTGCCACGCGCAAATCGTCCAGGGGGAACACATCACGGTGAACCTCTCCACGTGTTTTCTCTGCCATTTCAAAGACCAGCCCCCCGGTCAGTCCACTGCCCGCTGTCTGTTGTGCCATGAAGTACCCGAAAAGATCATCACGAAAGCGCATCTCTCTTTCCGACACGGAGACGTCCGGCGGTTCAACATGCGGTGCACCTGGTGTCATGCCCGGGTCGTTCGCGGTCAGGGAGAGGCGCCCCGGGATCGCTGCCTGACATGCCATAATGACCCGAAAAGTCTGAACCGCTATCCCGAGACGGAGTTGCTGCATCAGATTCATATCACCGAACGTAAGGTCGACTGTTTGAACTGCCACATGGAAATCCGTCACGGTGCTCCCGACACGACGGAGACGGTCGCGACCGCCTGTACAACCTGTCACATCAACGGCCACACGGTGCAACGCGACCTGTACGCGGGCATTGGGGGTAAGGGTGTACCCTCCCAACCCAGCGGGATGTATCTGGCCGGCATTCAGTGCGTGGGGTGTCATTTCATGCCGCAGGAAACGGGGGCCGCGCAGGTATTGAACGCCGGCGCCATCAGCTGTATGGCCTGTCACGGTCCGCGTTATCGAAAGATTTATCTTCAGTGGAAGGCAGCGATCGACCGGGCGCTACGTCAGGTGGACCGTGCACTGGATGCCGTACGGAACGTCGTGCGCGATCCCACACGACTCCGGGACATCGAATTCAACGTTGCATTCGTGCGACGCGGACGGGGCATGCATAACCCGACGTATGCACTCGCCCTGCTGCGGTGGAGTTACGCACAAATTCAGCAAATACTGCAATCCGCCGGTCGCCCCGTACCGGCCGAATGGCGACCGATTCCCTATCAGAGCCCCTGTTTACACTGTCATATCGGTATCGAGTGGCAGGAAACGGAGTTCCGGGGACGCACGTTTCGGCATGCGCCGCACGTGCTCGATGCAGAATTGACCTGCACGACCTGTCACGGAACGCACCCGGATTCGGGCCATGTCAAAACCACCGTTCGCTCAGATACGGATTGCGATACCTGCCACCATCGAACGACGACCCGACCGTGTGCCACATGCCACGGAACGGGACCCCGTGAGATCCGTACGGCCGGCGGGCGGATGTTTCCGCATGCATTACACGCCGGACCCGAACTCGCATTTGCCTGCGACGAATGTCATATGACCGGCGGCGAACGGCCGGATCCCGCGATCTGCACGGATTGCCACGATTGACATGACCCCACGGATTGGCACCGATTTTGCATACATCTGTTCAGCGCATGGGGCGGGCGTGTATGCATGCGCCGGTGCGGCAGGAATAGACGGTCATATGCACCGGAGAAGTATCGCATGTATGGTCGACTGCGGCGGAAGTTTCTCATCGGCGGGATGATCGCCGTATTCTGCACCGTCATGCTGGGGCAAATCGCCCACTGGATCCCGGGCGCTCGCCGGTTGCCCGAATCCGTTCATTTTGTGTTTTATCTCATTCCGGCCCTGGTTCTCCTGCTCGTACCGCTGTGGTTTGCGCTGGAACGATGGATCTTTCGCCCCCTGGCGCGGGTGGTCTGGGCGGATCAACGGTGCATGCAGGGTCATCTCGCCGAGGGTATCATTCCCGAAGAGACAGTTGCGGACGATGAGATCGGCGTAATGGTCCGCAGTCGCAACACGCTCATTCGCTGGTTACTCACCGAACAACAGCGACTCGCGGAACTCCTGGAACGGCTACCGGAAGGCGTGGTCCTGGTCAACCGGACCCGACGCATCGCGTATATCAACCGGATTGGACAAACGTACATCCGGGCGCTCGTACCCGGATCAGATACGGCGGCTGTTGGACGCGCCTTGCCGGGGGATCTGGAACGGCTACTGGATCCGACCCGTATCCAGCATCAGGAGATCATCACGCCATCGTCACCTCCGCGCACACTGGAAGTACGTGCCGCACCGCTCACACAGGGTCCCCTGCAGGGGGGATGGATCGTCACGCTCTGGGATATCACCCGCAGGAAACGCCTGCTCGAACAGTTGATTCACACGATGCTGTACGACCCGAAAACGGACCTGCCGAATCGCTTGATGCTGCGGGAACGGCTGCGGTTGATTCTCGGAAAGGCCCGGCGGATGGACAGACCGTATGGCGTGGTGCTGGTCATCGACTGCGACCGGTTCCAGTGGATCAACGAGGCATTCGGGTACGCGGCCGGTGACCAGATTTTACACACACTGGCCCGACGGCTGGAGCGCATTGCCGTCGAACCCCGGGTCGTGGCATATCTCGGGGAGGACGAATTCGCACTGTTGCTCGAGGGGGAACGCGATCTCCGGGAAATCGTGCGGGTGACCCGGACGGTACTGCGCCGTCTGAACCGGCCGGTGCACCTGGACGGGCAGACGATTCCCGTCAGTGTCAGTATCGGCGTGGCCACGATCACACCCCGGTATCGGCGTCCGGAAGAAATTCTACGGGACGCCGAAATTGCGATGTATCGGGCCAAACACCGGGGCCGTGCGCAGTTTGCGCTGTTCTCACGCAAAATGCAACGGCGTGCCCGCGAGTATTTACAGGCCGAGGCGCTGCTGCAACATGCCGTGCACAACGGCGAGCTGCGCGTGCACTTTCAGCCGATCCTGTCCCTGCGGGATCGACGGCTGATCGCCGCCGAGGCTCTGGTGCGGTGGCCCCGGGCACCGGATGGATGGCATCCCACGCACCGATGGATCCGCCTGGCGGAATGGACCGGCCTGATCCGGGAAATCGATCGGTGGACACTGGATGCCGTATGCCGGCACCTGCAGGTCTGGACGCGAGACGGTATGTCGGATTTTCGGGTGGCCATCAACGTATCCGCCCTTCAGCTGTATCATCCGGAATTTCGTACGATACTGCGGCAGTGCTTGCAGCACTACGGTATCGCACCGGATCGGTTGATTCTGGAATTGACGGAACGGCATATGCTGCGCAACCTGACGGGCGCGGAACGGATCCTGCGAGACCTGGTGCGCGATGGGTTCCATATCGCGGTGGACGATTTCGGAACGGGGTATTCCTCGCTGCTGTTGCTCCGTGCCCTGCCGATCCATATCGTGAAACTCGATCAGTGGTTCATCCGTGATCTGCCGGAAGACCGCGCCGCACGCGCCATCGTGCGGTGTCTGGTGGAAATGGCGCATGAGATGGACAAATGGGTCATCGCTGAGGGCGTGGAAACGCACCGGCAGTTTTATTTCCTGCGCGACGTCGGATGTGACGCCGTGCAGGGGTATCTGTGTGCACCGCCAGTGCCTGCAGCACGGTTTCCGGAACTGATCCAGATCGCTCGCCAGTATGCGCTGATGTCGGAATAACCGGCCATCCAACGGTCGGTTGTCAGCGCATGCTGGACAACCGTATATCGCGTAGTTCAGAATGCTCTGCCACCCGACACCTGAAACCTGGGACCTGAGACCTGACACCCGAGACCTGCCACCTGGGACCTGAAACCTGAGACCCGGGCCCTGCCACCCGACACCCGGTGGCCACCGGTCCTTCCGCCCATCCGGTCCATCCCCTCTCCCATTTCCTGTCCCGATCCCGGGATGGACGATCCTTGATTTTTCATTCTTTTTATACCAGGATAGAGTTCATACCTGGCATATTGGACTGTGCGGAAGGAGTGAACAGTGACGGTTTCCTGGTCACATCCCGGGGGCAAGTTACTGGAAGTAGGCGCACGCAGTCTGAAGCAGGCGGAGTTGCTTGCGATTTTGATCGGAACGGGTATACGTGGACGGTCGGCACTGGACATTGCCAACGACGTGCTGGATCATTTCGGCGGTATTTTTGCCATATACCGCCATATGACGTGGTATTCGCCGCAAAAAGCCCTGAACGATTTACTGCGGATTCGAGGATTGGGCCAGCGGAAAGCACTGCGTATCCTGGCTGCTGTGGACATTGGCTATCGGGTGTACCGGACCATCCATCATGAGCAATACTGCACGGCGCGCATGCGTGAACGACCCCCTGTGTTGTTTGCACTTCCCGAACTTCGCCGCTGTGGCTGTCCGCCCCAGACCCGGTTGCTTACGGAAATGGATGACGCCGCGTTGCTTGCGGCGATTATCGCTCCAGGCGTACGAGGACACACGGCACAGGATATTGCCCGTGTACTTTTAGAACGGTTTGGCTCCATTCGCGGGCTTTTCGGCCGGGATATGGGAGATTTCCTTACCGTCCAGGGATTGAATACCGTAAAGATTATTCGACTTGCGGCCGGTCTGGAGGTCGCGAGACGTATCATGCGGGGGCTGGCATGAGACACAGGCGTCGTGTCCAGGGCCACGGGGTTTCCAGGGTGCCTGAGGTCAGGCAACATATCAATTATCAAATTCCGCCGCTGGCCCATACGCCCATGTACGTATGGCATAAGTTCTGGGGAAGAAAGACCTGGAACGTCGTGGCGGAATACATCCGAACGTACTGCCCGGAAGGGGGTGTGGTGCTGGATCCGTTTGCGGGTAGCGGTGTGGTCGCAATGGAAGCGTTGAAAAACGGCCGTCGCGCCATCGTGTGTGACCTGCTTCCGATTGCCACGGAAATTACACGCCTGACAATTCAACCGGTTGACACCGAGCGCCTTCAGGAAGCTTTTGCACGTGTGGCTGAAAAAGTGAAAGACAAAATTGTGCAACTGTATCATACGCGATGTCGGCGTTGCAGATTCACTTTTCCGTTTACATGCGCCGTCTGGGAAGATACCCGGATGGTTGAGATCCGGTATCGCAAATGCCCGCAGTGCGGCGACCGGCGAGAAGCGGGCTGCCGCCCCAATCAGTACGATCGCAGACGATTAAGGGAAATCGATGAGATGTCGATCGACGCGTGGTATCCCACCCATCGGCTTTACTATCCCGATGGAACACCGTTTAAGAAGAAAGAAAGGTACGAGTCTCTGGACCAGCTGTTCACGAAACGCAATCTCATGGCCCTGGCGTGGTTGATGGAAGCCATCGAGGAAGAGACCGACCGCAACCTACGTGATTTTCTGAAAATTGCGTTTACCTCGATGGTGCATCTATGTACCAAAATGGTACCGGCGATTCGGCCCACGCCGGGAAGTCATCAGACACCTTTCAGTTCAACATGGACTCAGCATAGCTACTGGTCCGTTTCACGATTTATGGAACAAAATGTCTGGCAAAAGTTTGAACGGGCTGTGATAGGTCACCAGGGGCTTCTAAAAGCCAAGGAAGAATCCAATCAGTACTTTTCACATGTACGATTTGCCCGTCGGATCGAAGACGTTATCCGGGGTCAAGCCGACGTGTATATTCACTGTGGCGATGCGCTGGAGTTGATGCAGGCCATGCATCAACAGGGTGTATATGTGGACTATATTTTTACCGATCCACCGTATGATGCAGCGATCCAGTATGGTGAACTTGCATACCTGTGGATCGCATGGCTGAAAAAGGATGCAAACTATCTGGAGACCCTCATTGCGAGGGAGATTATCCGGAACGAGCGCCAGAATAAGGATTTTGATGTATACCACGCTCTTCTGCGGCGCGCGTTTACGTTGATGTTTGACGTTTTGAAACCGGGTGGATATCTGACCGTGACGTTCCATAATCCCACATTCCGGGTACGGAATGCCACGATTTATGCAGGAGTCATGGCGGGATTCGAGTTTGAGAAAATTCATCATCAACCGCTCGGTCAGGTATCTGCCAAGGCGATGCTGCAGCCGTTTGGCTCCGCGCAAGGCGATTTTTATCTTCGATTTCGTAAACCGGTACTCCCGGCAGCGGAAGAGCGACCGGAAGTCATCGATGAATGGCGGTTTGAGCGAATTGTCATCGAGACGGCCACGCGTGTGATAGCGCAACGTGGTGAACCGACCCCGTACACGATCCTCATCAACGCGATTGATCCCGAATTGGCGCGAAACGGATACTTTACCCGGCTGCGGACCGGCCTGGACGTTCAAACTGTGTTAAAGCACCATATCGGTAAAGAATTCGTGCTGGTACCCATGCAGATTGGAAACACACGGGGTGAAGCCTGGTGGTTTCGTGATCCCGGGAGTATCCCCCATTTGCAGTCCGTCCCACTTTCTGAGCGAGTCGAACAGGCCGTGCTCCGTCAATTGCAGGCCCGGGGCCGTGTGACGTTCACAGATGTCTGGCGGTTCATCAGTGAAGAGTTTCCCAACGCATTGACCACGGATACGGTCAGTATTCGGGAAGCACTCCAG
>CAZIRO010000071.1:0-13023 GCA_964541595.1 uncultured Acidobacteriota bacterium | reverse complement strand
GACGGGAGACGGAAGACAGGGGACGGGGCATCGCATGGGCGGGGGATAGTGCATGACCGCATGGGGACCCACGGTGTCCCATGGCCTGTCCCGATTTCAGTCTGTCTCCCGGGATCGGGACGGACAGAGGGACAGGGGGGCACCGGATGCGCCTGTTTCGTCGACCTGTGTTTATGCCCTCTCTTCCGCCGCTTCTCCATGCACCTGCGCTGTGATTCGTTGCAACAGGGAAAAGTCCGGCAGTCGCAGTATCCGCCAGATGCGACGGTCCACCCATTCACGCACCCAGCGGGTATGCGTGCGCGTACCCAGGTACGACCGTAGCCTGCGAGCAAACTCTTCCTGCACCTGTGTATGCAGTTCCGTCAGCACCTGTTCCGGCAATGCTTTACGCAATTCCCGTCGGAGTTTCTTCTGGAAGTTTTCCAGCCGGGTTTCCAGGGTCTCCAGCAGTTCGGGCGTGACCGTTTCCGCCGATGCAATGTCCCGCCGACGCATGCGCTGTAATGACGCCCGGCGTTTTTCCAGTACGGCGGCCACCCGGGTCCATGATCGCTCACGCGCACGCTCGGCAGCACGTGCCATCTGACGCTCCCAGTGTTCCCACCACTGCAGTAACCGTTCAACGGTAAGTCGCGGCCACAGGTTCGTGGTGAGGCGCCCGAGGGTATGCATTCGGTACAGGCGCCAGTGTTTCTTTACGAAGTTTTCCACATATCCGAGAAATCGAGGCACCGACTCCTGGCCGTATCGGTCGAAGTACTCATCGATGGCCTGTGCAATAACGTCCAGCGGAATCCCGTCCTCATACCACTGACGCACGAGCAACCAGTCTTTTCCCCGGATGATCCACGGATACCCCCCCTTCCGGCCGAAATAGGTTTCAATGGCGTGGTAGTAGTTGGCTTCTTCTGCGGGAATATCGCTTAACCATTCGGTGACCGTCTCATCGGGTTGCGTCATGGCGTGCTCCGCAACGGGTGTGTTTGCAATCGGGACAGACCGTGCGACACAGTAGATCCCGGTACAGTCCCGCGACCCCTTCTCCGAATGGGGGTTCCCTTTTTTCCTGCTCCCCAGAACCCGACACCTGATATCTGTTTCCCGTCCCGATCTCAGGTGTGTTTCTTCTATAATAATCCCCGGACATGCGTTTGGGGACTGAGAGGAGCCGGAATCGGGACAGGCAATGGGACCGGGGATGCAACGGATAAGTGGATGGACCGGTGGACACCGCGCATCGGGTCTCAGGTCCCGGGTGTCAGGTGTTCGCGCATCCTGGATGGCGGGGTGTCGCGGGGTCCATTGGGACACCCCGTGTCCCATTTTCTGTCCCGCGTTCAGAGAGGAGGTGACAATGCGACGTCGATACGGCGCCATGCTGAGTATTCTCCTGATCGGACTCGCCATCGGTTGTGCCCACGGCCCGCGTATCGTGTGGTACGATGTGCTCATTCGCAACGGCACGATCTACGACGGCAGCGGAGCGGCGCCCTTTGTGGGTGACGTGGCCATCCGCGGAGACACCATTGCCGCCGTCGGACGTCTCGATCACGCACGGGCACGGGTGGAGATCGACGCCACGGGGCTGGCCGTATCTCCCGGGTTCATCAATATGCTGAGCTGGGCCACCGAGTCGTTGATTCACGACGGACGCGCACTCAGTGATATCCGGCAGGGCGTCACGCTGGAAGTGTTTGGTGAAGGGTGGTCCATGGGTCCGCTCAACGACCGTATGAAAGAAGAACTCAAACGACGACAGCGGCATATCCGGTATGAAATCCGATGGACCACGCTCGGGGAGTATCTGGAATATCTGGAACGCAAGGGGATTGCACCGAACGTTGCATCGTTCGTTGGTGCGACCACGGTGCGCATTTACGTGCTCGGATATGCGGACCGGGATCCGACACCTGCCGAACTGCAACGGATGCAACAACTCGTGCGGGAGGCCATGGAAGAAGGCGCGCTGGGGGTCGGCGCGTCCCTCATTTATCCACCCGCGTTTTACGCATCGACAGAAGAACTCATCGCACTCGCGCGCGTTGCTGCGGCATACGGCGGGATGTTTATCGCACACATCCGGAGTGAAGGCGATCACCTGCTGGAAGCCGTTCAGGAACTCATTCGCATCGCGCGTGAGGCCGGTATTCGTGCCGAAATCTATCACCTGAAAGCCGCCGGGCGCACCAACTGGGACAAACTCGACCGGGTGATCGCCATGATCGAACAGGCACGCGCCGATGGTCTGGCCATCACCGCGGATATGTATACCTATACGGCCGCCGCAACAGGACTGAGCGCGATCTTCCCGCCCTGGGTGTATGAAGGCGGGCATGAAGCCATGATCCGTCGCCTCCACGATCCCGCCATCCGCGCGCGTTTGAAACGGGAAATACTCGCCGGGACCGGTGACTGGGAAAACCTGTACCGCCTGGCCGGTCCCGAAAACATCCTGCTCGTGGGGTTCAAACAGGAACGGTTGCAGCCGCTTGTGGGTAAAACACTCGCTGAAGTCGCCCGGATGCGGGGGACGGACCCGATCGAAACGGCCATGCATCTCATCGCGGAAGACAACAGCCGGATCGAGGCCATCTATTTCCTGATGTCCGAGAAGAACGTACGCAAGAAGATCGCTCTGCCCTGGGTCAGTTTCGGATCCGACGCTCCGGCGCCCGCGCCGGAAGGCGTGTTCCTCAGGGATCAGGTGCACCCGCGGGCGTATGGCAACTTCGCCCGGCTGCTGGGAAAATACGTTCGCGAGGAACGGGTCATCTCTCTCGAAGAAGCCATTCGTCGTTTGACTTCCCTGCCAGCCACGAATTTGCGCCTTCACCGTCGCGGGTTTTTGCGCGCGGGATATTATGCAGACATCGCGGTCTTTGACCCTCGGACCATTCGGGATCACGCGACATTTGCACAACCGCACCGGCTGGCCACGGGAGTCGTGCATCTCTTCGTGAACGGACAGCAGGTACTTCGAAACGGCAGGTTCACGGGAGTCTATCCGGGCCGGTTCATCCGGGGTCCCGGCTGGCGGGGCCGGAACACCCGCTGATGCATTCAGTCCAGCGTGATCACTCTGGACGGAGTGTCCTGCGAGGTCAGCACCACCTGCGTCTCGTCGTTGCGCCGGTCGGAAAGGGCTTCCATGACGGTCATATAGGCGAGTTCCGGACGGTTATTCTCCTTGCTCAGGTGGGCTAAAAACAGGAACCGACACCATGTCCCCAACCGGGTACGGGCGTATTCGGCCACGTCCGCGTTGGACAGATGACCGTGACGGCTCAAAATCCGCTGTTTTAACCACGGCGGATACGATCCCCGGAGGAGCATCTGGACGTCATGGTTGGATTCGAGCACAAGAATTTCGGCACCATCGATGTGGTTTTGAACGTTCATAGGAATGTATCCGAGGTCTGTGACAACGGCGAGTTTGACGTTCCGATCCCAGATCACGTATCCGACGGGTTCCATTGCGTCGTGCGGAATGGGAAACGGTTCAATGAGAAAAGGTCCGAGCGCGAATGCATATCCAGGACGGAACGTCTGCAGTGCATACATACGCGAGGGTTGTGCGCGCAGGTACGCTGCCGTTCCCTGTGAGGCCACGACCGGAACCCGCAACCGTCGGGACAACGGTGCGACGGATCGGCTGTGATCGGAATGCTCGTGCGTGACCAAAATCCCCACAACCCCGTCCGGTTGAATACCCACCAGGTCGAACCGGCGAAAGGCTTCGCGTACGGGGATCCCGCAGTCGATCACCAGAGAACCCCGGGAGCCCTCGATGTAAATCATGTTCCCGCCGCTACCGCTGGACAGCACACAGATACGCACCACGGTGTCCCCCTCCCCCGGGTTTCGACCATCGCGTGGGACGGAAATACCGGGGTCATGCCCGTAGACTCACCGAAACCGGCTGCCACACACGGCACGTAAATGCACGATTCCATGCGATCCGGTGCAGCACGTCATCGGGAACATCCCCGAGGACCAGACAACTCCACGCATCCGGCCGGAACACCACCCGCGCGACCTCGCTGAGGGCGTCGATCGGGATCGACCGGAGTTCGGCGATCCGGTCCTCGATCGTGCGAAACGGCTCGGCGTAAATGAACTGTTTGGCACGGGTGAACATCCGATCGTTCGGGTTCTCCCAGCTCATCAGCAGCGAGGCCCGCGCCTGTTCCTTGGCCAGGGTGAGTTCCTCCGGAGTGACCGGTTCCCGGCAGATACGCTCCAGTTCCGCGCGCAGCACATCCATCAGTTCCGGCAGTCTGGGCGGCGCGGTGGCCACGTGCACATACCAGAGTCCCGTATCGGAAAAGGGCATGATCGACGCGTGTACCATATACGCCAGTCCCCGTTCTTCTCGAATTTTCATAAACAACCGGGAACTCATTCCCCCACCGAGGATATTCACGAGGAGCGCATATGCATGTCGCCGCGGATCCTGCAGAGATAGTCCCGGTCCCCCCAGAATGACATGTGCCTGCTCCATGCCCGGCCGATGCCAGTATTCGGCAAACGGCGTATATCCCGGCGCTGTGCGTTCCGGACGGACACCATGCCGGCCACGGATGGTTTGAAACTGTGCGTCCACCAGATACGACAGTTCCTCAGGATCGACCGCACCGATCGCTGTGATCAGCATATTTTCCGGAAACACCTGCCGGTGAAAGAACCGGATCAACTGATCTCGACGAATGGCGAGGACCTGATGCAGCGTGCCACCGATCGGCCGTCCGAGACCGTGATCCGGCCAGAAAGACTCTAAAAACCGTTCATAGGCAAATTCGCCGGGATCGTCGTCCACACCGCGCAGTTCCTCCAGAATGATCGAGCGTTCCCGTTCGAACTCCTCCGGGTCGAAAAGGGGATCGGTCAACAGGTCGGCGAAGAGTTCGACAATGGTGGGCAGATGTTCGTGCAACACGCGTGCATAAAAACACACATACTCTTTCGTCGTGAATGCGTCGACCCGGCCTCCCACACGGTCCAGCAGACGCGCGATATCCTGAACGGTACGCCGCCGCGTGCCCTTGAAAAACATATGTTCGAGAAAGTGCGCGATGCCGACCTCTTCCGGGGACTCGTCCCGCGATCCCTGTAGAAACCACACAGCAAAGCTGACGGAATACGTTTGCCGCATGGGTTCCGTCAGGATCGGCAGCGCATACGACAGGCGATGGAGAAATACGCCGTTCTGTTCTGTGATTTCCATTGGCGGTCTCCGGGTGACATGCAATACTGCCGGGTACATCCGACACGCGCCTGATCTTACTGAAACTGCCCGAAAATGACAACGATATTCCCCTCTGGGATCGAGACAGGCAATGGGATGGGGGATGCGCTGAATGCGCGGATGGCCCGGTTGTTAGGTCCCAGGTGCCAGGTGGCGGGTGGCAGGTGCCAGGTGGCAGGTGTCGGGTATTCCGGTGGCAGGTATTTGCGACGGGAGACGGGAGACGGAAGACAGGGGACGGGGCATCGCACGGGCTGGGGATAGTACATGACCGCATGGGGACCCACGGTGTCCCATGGCCTGTCCCGATTTCAGGGGGAGCCGTGCGGGGGGACCGCACGGTCATTTCCCGGATGCGGCTCCGACGGCCAGCGGACAGCGGAAACAGGACCGCGTCGGTGTGTTGCACACGTATCGAAACAGTTCGTGAATCCCAAGTTGCACCAGTGGATCCCGATAGGCCGTGGGAGGCATCATGGCGCCCCAGCGGCGGCGCATGGCGCGCTGGATCCAGTCGATTTCCATCGGCCCCGTGGGCATTCGCAGGACCGGTTCCGGGATGACCATCTCATTCGGATCTGCATATCGGATCGCAACGCTGACCGGTACCACCACATTCCACCACAGGGTGGTCCATCGATGATGCCCGACCAGCCGATGAGTGCGGGACAGCGGTGAACCGTCGCCGACCCGTATCTGCGGTCCCGACCAGCGCAGTGCGGTCATCGTACGGGTCAGTCGATGCCAGTCGCGCGCCACCTGCGGCATTGCCGAGACCGGAACCGACCCCAGCGTGTGAACCCATGTGAGCAGACTACGGAGGGGATCCTCGTCGGTCCGGTCGGCGAGCAATACGATCCACGCCAGCCGACGCAACGGGTGCTGCGCGGGACGGTACGGTCCCCATCTCGGACCCGCAAGTTCGCAAAACGATGCCCATAGCGCACGCAGTGTGTGGAAGCGACCTTCTGTATGTACCCGCATGCGCAGTGCCTCCCAGGGCCACATGCGTGCGAGGGTTTCCATCCAGATCCGGGTGGCACCGCTCCCCAGACCCCGCATGAGGCCGCTGTACAGACACGCGACCGGCGCAACTCCACGGTGCAGAGTCCGGTGATATTGCATCGCACGACGATGCAGATAGGCGATCCCGAGTGCGCGGACACACCAGATGCGTTCGGACTCCGTTTGACCGGCGAGGTGGGTTCCGCACATCGGCGCCAGCGGGCGTCGGTCCGGAAAGGATTGGCGTGGAAATGCCGCGAGATCGTTCTCGGAAAGGTATGCCGCAAGGGCAACTTCAGGAATCGCCGCCGAGTGCGCAAGGTGGAAAACAGGACGGCGAGAAGATTCCAGGACCACGTGCAGGACCACCCGTGCATAGCGGGGGTCACGATGGTGACCGTGTGTCCACCATCCGTCCGTACGGAGATGCAGTTCGATGTCGCCGCATATCCGGGTGTTATCGATGATGAAAATAGCACGTTGAATGTCCGGTCCGACGCCGTATCGCCACCAGCCGGGTTGAATGACGCGTACCGCGCGACCGTCCACGCTGTGGAGTATTTCCGGCAGGCGCCACTGCCACAGCCAGATCTGGTGCAACATGAGTTCGGAAAGATCCGTGTACCGCATCGATCCCCCTTGCACGCAATCATATCGACAGATGAAACCCCCGCCGTTGAAACTCCGGAATCTACTGTCGACATGAACCGTGCCGGGTTCAGGAGAATATTGAGATCGAGACAGGCAATGGGACAGGGGGGTATCCCAATGAACCCCGCGATACCCCATCGTCCAGTATGCGCTGACACTGGACACCCGGGACCTGAGACCTGAGACCGGTGGCCACCGGCACACTGGTGGATCCTGTGGTTCTCATGTCCCATTGCCTGTCCCGATCCCAATTCCCCCAAATTGCCGAATAGACATCCGGTATGGTATGTTTAAAAGGCGGTCCTCATCGACCGGGGCCGATCCCCGTATCCTGCGTGCGGATGGTGTGGCAGACCTTTCCGGGTAACGCAGGAACGGGGAACATCTTCCAGGAGGAGGGGGATGGCGTATCGACCGGAACATCCGAATGGTGGCGAACGGGAACTGACGGTTCGTGCCCTGTTTTTCGGGGTGATCCTGGCGATCATCCTGGGTGCGGCAAACGCCTATGTCGGCATGAAAGCCGGACTGACCGTGGCCGCTACGTTTCCGGCAACGGTCATGGCGCTGGCGCTGTTGCGGCCGCTCGGGGGCGGTGTACTGGAACAGAACATCACCCGTACGACAGCATCTGTCGGGGAAGCCCTGGTGGCCGGTGCGATATTCACGATTCCGGCGTTTGTCATCACCGGGGTGTGGACGGAATTCAACTACTGGGAAAGTACTCTCATCATGCTCGCCGGCGGCACACTGGGCGTGTTGTTTGTGACGTTTCTCCGGCGGGTACTCGTGAACGATCCGGAACTGCCGTTCCCGGAAAGTGTCGCCTGTGCGGAACTGACGAAAGCCGGTCAGGCAGGACAGACTGGCGCCGGTTATGTGTTCGGTGCCATGGGACTGAGCGCGATCATTGAACTGTTTAAAAACGACATCGGCATCAAGATCGTCAAGGAACACCTGACGGGATTTATTCCCTTCGGACAACGGTATCCGTCTCCGATCA
Organism: uncultured Acidobacteriota bacterium; assembly: GCA_964541595.1. GTDB lineage: Bacteria > Acidobacteriota > HRBIN11 > HRBIN11 > HRBIN11 > CAZIRO01. Next base: position 5,116 of record CAZIRO010000071.1, on the reverse strand, counting down.
ACCCGGAGATTCAGCACGGGGGCGGTATTCCCTGGATGACCCCGTCGGCATCGCCAATGTTGCTTGGTGTGGGGTACATCATCGGCTGGCGACTGGCGGCACTTGTGTTTACCGGCGGTTTACTCGCGTGGGGGTTACTCGTCCCGGTGCTGCTCTTTGCCGGTCCGCATCTGGGTGCAGCCGCAATGCACCGTTCGTGGAGTGAACTGGCGACCGTTGTATGGCTCCGTCAGGTGCGTCCTCTGGCGGTCGGGGCGATGATCGTTGCGGCCCTGTATACGCTATCGCGCATGGCCGGACCGTTGAAATCCGCGTTCGTTCATGCGGTGGAAGATCTCGTACGCATCGTGACCGGCCGCGCACGGGTAGAAGATGAAACAGTCCCCCGTACGGAGCGGGATCTCCCGATGGGTGCGGTATTGCTCGGGATTTTGGGGCTCGCCATTCCGGTGGGCGCGCTGTACTGGTACTTCACCCGCAGTGTGTCCGGCACACTGGTGACGACCGGCCTGTTGCTCGTTGCCGGGTTCCTGTTCGCGGCGGTCGCCGGATCTCTGGTCGGACTGATCGGCAGCTCGAACAATCCGATCTCTGGACTGACGCTGTCCACATTGCTGATCGCAGCACTCATTCTCGTCGGGATCGGGATTACCGGTGACCGTGGGGTTCTTGCCGTCCTCGGGGTCGCAGCGGTCATCTGCTGTGCGATGGGCATTGCGGGCGACATGATGCAGGACCTGAAAGTCGGTCAACTCCTCGGCGGCACCCCCAGTCGCATGCAGATCGCCGAGATCGCCGGTGTGATCATTGCTTCCCTCGTGCTGACTTACCCGCTCATCGTGTTGCATCGAACGTATACGATCGGTTCTGAGGCCCTGCCCGCCCCGCAGGCCGGGTTGATGGCCATGATGTCGCAGGGCATTATGGGCGGTGAAATGGCCTGGCCACTGGTGATCATCGGGGGAATCCTGGCCTTTGCACTCATTCTGATGGGCGTTCATTCCGTGATGATCATCGCGGTCGGCATGTATCTGCCGTTTTATTCCACTGCGGCGATCTTCCTGGGAGGGGTCATTCGCGCGGTGATGGATGCCATCGTGCGCCGGCGTCGGTTACAGGCGACTGAAAGAGAACGTGTGGAAAACGTGGGGACACTCGTTGCATCCGGTTTGATTGCCGGCGAGTCCATTACCTCGATCGTACTGGCGTTCCTGTTTATCGGCGGCCTGCAACTTCCCAAACCTCCCGTATCCCCGACCATCATGAGCCTGCTCGGACTTGTGGTGTTCGTGATCGCCGCAGTCGCGTTGATTGCGCCGCCGCTACGGGCCGTACGCAGCGGTCCGCACGGATCGGAACCATCAGTGTAATCCGAAGTCCGCAAGGAGAAGGCCATCATGCGAAAAAAAGTCTCCGTCATCGGTGCCGGTCACGTCGGCGCAACGACCGCACATCTCATTGCGGAGCGCGGTCTTGCAGACGTGGTCATGGTGGATATCGTGGAAGGTCTTCCGCAGGGGAAAGCCCTGGATCTGCAGGAGGCTGCGCCGATCCTGCGGTTCGATAACCGCGTTATCGGAACCAACGGATATGAAGAGACAGCGAACTCCGATATTGTCATTATTACGGCCGGCGTCCCGCGAAAACCGGGCATGAGCCGCGCCGATCTGCTCGGTACAAATGCCCGGATCGTCAAGGATGTGGTCGAGAAAGTCGTTCAGCACTCGCCGAACGCCATTCTTATTGTGGTCACCAATCCACTGGATGCAATGGCCTATCTGGCGTATCGTCTGAGCGGGTTCCCGAAACAGCGGGTCATCGGTATGGCCGGCGTCCTGGATTCCGCCCGATTTCGCACGTTTATCGCAATGGAACTCGGGGTGTCCGTGGAAAACGTCCACGCCTTCGTGCTCGGGGGACACGGCGATGAGATGGTGCCACTACCCCGGTACTCCACAGTTGCGGGCGTGCCGCTGACCGATCTGTTGCCGAAATCCCGGATCGAGGCGCTGGTCGAACGCACGCGGCGCGGTGGAGGTGAAATCGTACAACTGCTGAAAACCGGTAGCGCGTTTTATGCACCGGCAGCGTCCATCCTGGAAATGGTCGAGGCAATCCTGAAGGACAAACACAAGATCCTGCCATGTTCCGTATACTGCGAGGGCGAATACGGTGCCCACGACATTTATCTCGGTGTTCCCGCGGTACTCGGTGCTGTCGGTGTGGAACGTGTGTTTGAAATCGAACTGCTTCCGGAAGAACGGGAAGCGCTCGACCGTTCGATCGCATCCGTTCAACGACTCATTGAACAACTTCAGCAACTGTTATGAACCATCCTGTCGGGGGACAGTGCTTACGGAGCAGATGCGTCAGAGGTACGCGGCATGTGCCACGGGCGGCCCATGGCACGTCCGAGCTCGATCAGACGGTCGATGGGTAACGCTTCACCCTGGCGACGCCGGTAGCCGATGACGGTGTCTGCACGCAGGAGGGCATTGTATACTGCCTCTTCCGTGGCTTCGACAACCGCCTGAAACAGGGGATTTAAATCCGCATGCCGGACGGTCGCCACGGGTTTTGAGGACCGATCCGACCGGCGCCGGACGTCCGGATGCGTACTGAATGCAATCGCATAATCGCCACTGCCATGGCTCATGATGCTGCCCGTACGCGCGAGACCGTGAAACCCCCGGCGTGCCAGACGGCGCAGTTCGTTCGGATGAAGGGGCGCGTCCGTGGCGATCACGATGATCGCGGACCCACCCTGATCACGCCGTAGCGTCTCCCGCCAGGGGATACGGCCCCACGACTGATTGACCGGAACACCGTCCACAACGAGCATACCACCGTAATTCGCCAGCACGAGTACACCGACGGTCCATCCGCCAAGTGCCACGGGGAGCTTTCGTGAAGCGGTCCCGATCCCACCCTTCCATCCGAGTGCCATCATGCCGGTGCCCGCGCCAACCGCACCTTCTTCCACCGGACCGGTGCGGGCACGACGAATGGCTTCGACCACGTGCGAGGCGCGTACTACACGTTTGCGAATGTTGTTCAACCAGCCGTCATTGCATTCGGCAACCACGGGATTGATCGATCGGACGGTTTCATTTCCGGGCAGATGCAGCATGTAGTCGATGAGCGCGTCCGCAGCGACGAAAACGCTCAGCGTGTTCGTCAGCACAATGGGCGTTTCGATCTCGCCGAGTTCCTGGATCTGGCTGATGCCGACCATTTTGCCGAATCCGTTGCCGATCACGACCGCCGCGGGCACTTTTTCCTGAAAGACATTACCCGGATGCGGCAGGATCACGGTGACTCCGGTACGAACGTCGTCCCCCTCGACAAGTGTTACGTGTCCGACGGCAACACCGGCCACATCCGTGATCGCGTTCCACCGACCGGTCGGCAGGATACCCACGACAATGCCGAGGTCACGGGCACGATACGGGCGGGCGCTGCCATATCCCCCTGCGAACACCATGAGAATCACCAGCACCACGTATCGAAATACCATACTCTGGAGGTTATCCATGATCCGCCGGTTCGGATTCCGGAATCGTGGGATTACGGGAATTCACCCATTGCCTGTCGGGTTTCCAGTTCCTTCCAGAGCGAATCCGGAAGGGGAGGACTGTGGATGACAAATACGATCGTTTTCGCACGCGCGCGGAACCCGCGTCGCATTCCGCGCGGAACGCTAACGATGTGGCCCGTTGCGATCTGGGTCTCCTTTTCGCCGATGATCAGATCTGCACGGCCCTCCCAGAGAATGTACACGGCATCCGCGTCCGGCGTGTGTACGGGAAAGATCTGTCCCGTATCGAGACAGATAAGCCGAACATCCAGCGTGTCCGAATCCGCGATTCGTTTCTGTACAAACTTCTCCGGCAGAAACGCCGCGAGCACGTTCGTCTGCAGGATCATATCACGCACCGGCATGGTTTCGACTCCATGGGCTTATCAAATGCACTGACCTCCCATTATACCATGCTGCAGTTCCGGACCATATCCGCTGCAAACACATCTGAGATCCGATCATAAATTCCGGAAATGCTGAAGGGACAACGATCTGTGGAATTTACGGATTTCCGCTACAGATGAGAAAATCGTGGAATTATGATCGGATCTCAGACACATCGCTCGCTCGAACCGGCGTTCTTAAGATACAATGAGGAGATGCGTTCCGTTCAAGCCCACCCGACGTCGCTCTATCTATAATCCCAGCCGTTGCAACCAGAGGATCACCACGAGAACCGCGGATACCCAGACGATCCAGCGGGTCCACGGTGCGCCCTGACGTTTTCCATATATCCGCCAGAATGCGTGACCGAGGAAGAACATCGACACCGGAAACAGAAACCACACCATGCGGGTCATCCAGACCCGCGCTGCCGCAGCTGCCGTCAACGATACGATGGACAGCCCGGCGGGAATGATTCAGCACCATGGCAAAGCGAATACGACGGCCAGGATACTGTGCCGTACGGTTGATCGCCGGTGCATGGTTCCCACTCCTGTACGGGAATATCGGAACGGGCACATTCATGATTCGAACCATCGCAAAATGGGCACAAGCGCGTATGAAAAGAAAAATCCGACGAGGTAGATCCCCACGGCGAGCCAGAACATTGCGCGTGTCCACCGTCCGGCGACGTCGCATCCCTGACCACCCGTCAGCGCACAGGCGATCTTCCCCTGAGGCCGCAGTGTGAGCATGCCACTGATGACGATGAGGACGCCGGCCACGAGGAAGATCCATTCCTTCATGCGTGACAGGGGGATCAACCAGGGAAACGTCGTGATCAATGCGCCCACGGCGGCGCCGCCGGCCAGCGTCGCAAGTGCTGCCGGTAAAGCGCAGCACAGCAGTGTCCCCGTTGATGTAAAAAGTGCCAGGAAATTCAGCCATACAGATCGAACGGCCATGGTGTACCTCGGTCTCCGGGATCGAATTCGGATGGTAAATAGTTCAACCCGGACCCCGGTCCAGGGTCAAGCAGGGAGCAACAAGGGGGGAACAACCGGGATCGGAACGAGCGATGGGATATCGGATACTCCGCGCTCGTGCCCGCAACGGATCAGGTGATCGGGATCAGGACTGGGTTGAACGCCT
>CAZIRO010000070.1:0-13149 GCA_964541595.1 uncultured Acidobacteriota bacterium | reverse complement strand
CGTCGATCGTAAAGGGCACGCGCTACTGGTGCATCATGAGGTTCTCGACCATGCGCGGACGGGTCACATCCCGGCTCAGATTGTCCCACTGACGGTGGAATGTACCACCCACGCGGACCGGCCGGAAGTCCAGTTGCACCGAACCGAATGCCTCCGCACGGTCGTTGGGCAGACCGGGATTCGCCAGACTGCCGAACCGTGCTCCGACAATGCGATACCGTCCCTGCAGATCCAGCCGCCCGAAGCGCGCGTTGAATTGCACGCGCCAGGCACGATCCCCCTCTTGGGGGAACGGATCGAGCACATCGTCGTCCATTCGGCTGAACACATACTCCGCTTCTCCCGTGACCCTTCCCTGAAACCAGCGCGTGCGCGCCAGCACGCCATACGATCGGCCCGACCGCACACCCTCCAGCGAGCCAATGGAATACGCATTGACCGTCTGTTCTTCGCCCTCCAGGTAAGTGACCTGCAACCAGAGGAGTTCGTCGGGTAGCAGTGCATGCGCCAGCGCGATGCCCTGAACCCGGCGGTTCGGGTCCTGTAGCCCGAGCAGATTCCGGAACCCCAGCACCGGCTGCGGATCCACCCGGAACAGTCGCACTTCTGTCCCGAGAAATGTGATCCGTCCCTGTACACCGCGCCGGGCGAACCCACCACCGGTTAGAAGTTCTCCGAGCTGAACGGCCACATCTCCGCCTTCCACGAAGGTCTCCCCCACTGTCACCCGTGTTGTCCAGTTGGATAGATCGACCGCCTTGCCGGTCGGGCTTCCGGTTCCCGGTCCCTCCTGGTCCATGACGAAGACGTTCCCGTTTGATACCGTGCCGAACTGCCCTTCAGAAAGATCCAGCTGCCATCCGATATTGCCCTGACTGACATATGCGGGAACTGTCTCGTTCTCCCGGGCTACGGTGCGCCGGAAGGATTCCGACAGCCGGATCTGCAGGTCGGCCTTCTGCAGAAACGGCAGATCACGGGTATAAAACGTCCACCCGGATGTTGCCACGGGGTCGCCGGTTGCATCCGTGACGATCACTTCCACACGGTGGGTTCCCGGTTGCAGATCCATGGCGGGACGATACCGCAGGGTATGACCGTCGATGTCCACCTGCGAGGTCACGTCCATTCCGTCCACGGTGAGATAAACCTGCCCCGCAGACCAGTCGCCCGCATTCGCATCGAGTGTGATGACAATTTCCGGCCGTCGACCGATCACCGTCTGGCCATCATCCGGGGAACGGTGCGCAATCGGCAGAGATTGCTGTCCCAGCGCAGAAAAGACAATACCGATCCAGGCCCACAGCCAGATACCGACGGTCATCTGGGGTATACGGATACGGCACACGTATAGACTCCTGCATCCCGGATGGGTTCAGCAGGCGCCCGATCCACTACTGTGTGGTCTATGCCCCCAGTCCTAATTCTATTCCCATCCAGCGTACACCTCCCGGTTTCCATGGCCATCCCCCATTTGGGGGATATCAAGCACGTGAACTTTTGGCCGACCGATATCGACTTATGGGGAACCCCCAAGTCGTGGAGAAGAGACATCATGAACTTTCAAAGGTGGAGCATCATTGCTCAGGCAGGGTTCGTGGGGATCTTATTCCTCACGGGTATCCTGTGCATTCCAGATGCATGGGCAGCTGGATGGCCGATGATCTGTCATGGTGGAAATGGCCTCCGCGATGTCGAAGTGGTGCTTGAGACACGGGATTTTCGTGATCCCAAAGTCGAAGGGTTTGCACTGGATAAATGCAAGCGATGGGGACAGGAATGTGGTCAACCTGCTGCAGACGAGTTTTGCCGTCGCAACAGTTACACCAGAGCCGAGTCAGGAGAGAGAAGAGGATACCTCGTAGAGGAAGATTACGGGCGCACCGGTAATCCGACAAAGATTATTGGTACCGGACAGTTATGCCGGGCCGATTTTTGCGATCGGATCTCTTTCGTTCGGTGTTTAAGGACAGTGTCCGGTTTTGATTTCCGACCGGGGCGTCGAGGTGCCCTTGAAACACCTCCTGAGGAAGGAGTGTGTACCTGGACAGATCGGGGTCTGCGCAGTGGTGAACCGACCAGAGTGATATTTCAATCCTCCCATCCGGAAGGCTCAGCCATAGAGTCTGTCGGACAAGCTATAGGGGACATACTGCGCTATCGCGTAGCCAAACGAGAGCGTCGTCTTTTCAAGATGCACTGCGAGAACCGGGGAGATCATTTTGCCTGTTCAAATTTTGAGTTCTGGACGCCACCCCGTCCCGAGGCGATTCGATTGCCGCTGTATGGAAATAACGGGGTCCTGTCATTGATCAACCTGGTTATCGGAAGTGCCCGGATCCGTTTGCATAATTATGGCGATGCCAGCGGCCGTGAACGTCAGGAATCGTTTATTCAAGTGGCTGGTGAGACTCAGCGTTTTTCAATCCCCAGTGTGTTTTTTGAGAACCCTCCGCTGATTCCAAACGTCAAGTGTTTCATTAATGATTTCAATTCTTCCCGGATCCGTGTGGAAATGGATAACCGCTGGCGGAACCGGTTCGACATGCATGTTGAATTTGAGTCGGCGGGACACGAGATCAAATGTGTATGCCCAAGTTTGTCGTCGGACGACTGTGTACCTGATGTAAACGTCGATGGCCTACGTTATCACATCTTACTGGAACCGATTGCCTATGATGGAAGCATTGCATTCAGTCTCTCGGACGTTCGCATGGATGTCGGGCGCATTCAGGGTACAGGGGTCTGCGATGTCCCAGTACTTCGAGAGATCTGCGATGCACAGGGTTACCAGGATCGGATCCGCCGCGAATTGCTCAGTGCCGTTCGCAGGATTTTTGACGACCCCGGCTTGAGGCAACGATTTGCCGATCGATTCCGGCCGCTGCTTCGGGGTACTCGTGTTCGGGAGGTTCGCATCGAAGGTCCCTATATTGTCATTACGCCTTCGCCCTGACGGTTCGGTCCTGGCTGGAACAAGCGTTAAACAGTGCTTGCTCCAGCCTCTGCAATGCGCCACGGCACCTCTCATCTGCGATGGGCAGTCAAACACAGCATCCGATTTCCAATCACCGACGTAAGGAATCACCACTGACCGGGTTGCAAACAATCTGTCCCGAAAAACACGCTGTACTTCCCAAAAAACCTTAAGGAGGTTTATCATGAGACACCGCACTGTACGATGGCTGTCCCTTCTGACGTTTGCCATTTTGAGTGCAGTACTCGCGCAGAATCCTGCCCATGCACAGCGTTGTCCCTCGGGTGAGGGCAACGTGCGTATTGCGGACAGTACCCGGTTCCTGAGCAACCCCATTCGTGCGGGCGCAACCGCTCAACTGCGTGTTGTCATTCGCAACAGTCGACGGGCCATCGGGATGGCACCCGGGTTCCGGGTGATCGCCCGTTCCACCGACGGTGTGGATGGGCCGTTCACCTGGGACGTCCCCGCCGGCATGCGGCCCGGTGATGTGCGGACCCACACATTCTCCTTCACACCCGGCCGCACGGGAATGCGAAATTACGAAGTACGCATCCAACCCACGCGCTGTCTCGGGATTCAGCCGCCGAATCCCCGTATCGTGTCGCTGACCGTGCAGGCTGCGCCACCACCCCCGCCCCCGCCGCCTCCACCATCGACGCGAGCCGTGCTCGTGCTGGACCGTGTGGAAGCCCCGACGACCGCGACTGCTCCCGGCGGAACGCCACAGGCGCTCATCCGCGCCCAGGTACGCAATCGGGGGGACGCCGCTGCAACGTTTGACCTCACTCTGCAGCCGGATACCTCTGGTGAACGCATCACCGGCGATACCCGGAAGACCGTGGCCAACCTGCGACCGGGGGAAACCCGTACTGTGGACTTCCGCTTCCGGCCCGGACGGACGGATGGCCGCCGTTGCTACTGGGTCCGTTTTGCATCCCTGCCCGGGAATGCCACCGTGGACGGTCCCGATCGCAGACAGGCCTGCCTGGCCAGTGTTTCCGTCAGGCCCGCACCACCGCCACCTGTCCAGCCCACTCCACCCCCGTCTACCCCGTCCAGCGTGGAGATTGTCCTGGAGTATGTCTACATCCGTATCATCAATGATGGCGATCCCTTTGGTCCGGGGGAACTCTCATGTGCTTCTGTAAGTATCATCAATCGAACGCGGGAACGGCAAGACCCGGATTGTTTCAGTTATGACGACGGCTTCGAAAAGACGGGAGGTCTGTCTTGCCGCAATGACAACCGGTGCAATTCCCATATCCGTTTCGGTTGTACAGTTGGTTTTGAGGTACCTATCAGCGATGGTGAACTTTTCGAAGAGCGTCAGTTCTACCGCAGTTGTCCGGTAAGATTTGAACCGGGAGATATGCTGTGCCTGACCGTGTTCATATCCGAAGAGGATGGCAGTGCCGAATATCCCCCTACTGAACGCGCCGCAGGGGAGAAGTGTTTTGGGTCCGCGGAATGGCAAAACCTGTTGGATACCGGCCAGACGATCGAAATCCGGGCGATTCCTCATCAGGGGGACGTGGAAGCAGTTGCAGTGGTACGATTGCGCCCGTCACGCTAACAGGTAGATGACACTTTCCCCATATCGCCCCGTTCGAATATATACGGCTACACCAGTCGCTCCCGGAGGGCTTTGGCCACCGCCTGGGATTTCGAGTGGACCTGGAGTTTGTGGTAAATGTTTTTAATGTGCGTGCGCACGGTCTCGACCGTGACACCCATCTGGCGCGCGATCTGTTTGTAACTCTTGCCGTCCACGAGCGCGCGCAGTACGTCCTGTTCCCGTGCCGTCAGACGGTAGTCTGCCGTAGCCGGGGGCGGCACCTGACGAAACAGCTGGAGCACTTTTCGGGCAATCCGGGGGGTCATCGGGGCACCGCCTGCGTGGACCTCCCGGATGGCTTCCAGAATACGTGCGGGTGTCGCGTCCTTGAGCAGATATCCGCTGGCACCGGCACACAGCGCGGCAAAGACCACGTCATCGTCATCGTACACGGTCAGCATGACCACTTCCGTCGTCGGAAAACACTGTCGAATCCGGGCCACACCCTCGATCCCGGACATCCCCGGCAACCGGATGTCCAGAAGCACCACATCCGGGGGATGACGTTCCATCTGATCGAGTGCCCATTCCATATCTGACCACGCCCCGACGCAGGTGTATCCGGGCGTGCCCCGAATGAGATGATAAAGACTCTCGCGAAACGCGCGGTGATCCTCGATAATGGCGACGCAGATTGGCTGTACTCCACGATCCATTGTGCCCGTACCTCCCGCTCCGCCAGATGATGAGATTCCGAAATTTCCAATTGAAACAATAAGTTTCCGGTGTACCGGTCGATTTCCCCCGTTTGGGGGAGACGTTCCAGATTATATTCGGACATACATGGTCACCGTTGTGCCCAGTCCGGGCTCGGACCGGATCTCCAGATGCGCACCGATCGCGCGTGCCCGTCGATGCATGTTCGGAATCCCATTGCCCGGGGGAGCAACATCCGGTAAACCCGTACCGTTGTCCCGAATCGACATACACAATAGGCGGCCGCTGCGCGTGAACATGACTGCCACCTGGGAACAGTTCGCATGACGCACCGCATTGTAGATCGCCTCCTTGGCCACCAGGTACAGGTTACGGCGGACCTCCATGGAGATACGCACGTCGGACAGATCCGGAGCAGCCCGGACGATATACGTGATATCCGCAGGTTCAAGCACCTCCCGGGCAAACCGTTCAATCCGTGCAACGAGTTCTTTCAGAGAATCGTTCTCCGGTTGCATGGTCCAGATCATTTCCCGAAGAGACCCCATCAATGTCCGCGCACTTTCACCGATACGTTCCAGCAGGTGGGCGGCATCCGGGTGATCATCCGCGATGGATCGTCGGGCGATCTCGCTGAAAATGGAAATACTTCCGAGCGTCGACCCCAGGTCATCGTGCAGATCCGTGGCAATGCGCGTCCGCATGCGTTCGAGGGCGAGCAGGTGTCGCACCCGCAGCAGATGGGCAGCGATGATCCCGCCCGTCACCAGACCGCCGACAATGACCCAGAACCACCATCGATGCCAGAACGGCGGCAGGATGCGGAACGTAAACACTGCAGGCTGTGAACTCCACACGCCGTCCGCGTTCCGGGCCTGCACCTTAAACGTATAGTTCCCTGGGGGCAATTCGGCATAGTGCACGGACCGTTGTCCGGTGATCGGATGCCACGTCGTGTCGAGACCTTCCAGCATAAACCGATAACGCACCTGATATTCGTTCTTCAGGCTGATGCCGACGAATCTGATGGTCAGCTGGTTCTGATGGTACGGAAGTTCAAGCCGACGTTGCTGTCCGGTGAACGGAACCGGGCGGCCCTGGACGCGCACATCGGTAATGTATACGGGCGGGGGCGGTGCCATCGGCCGGGGCACCCGGGACGCGAAACGGGTCACCCCGGTAAACGTCGCCGTCCACAGCCTTCCGTGCATGTCCCAGGTACAGTCCATGACCGTGTGGCCGATCAATCCTTCATCGATCGTCAAACGACCCACATGCACGATGCGATCGCCATGGACACGCACGATGTTGTACCCGAGCCCCGTACCGATCCACAGCCGGTGTGCCCGATCTTCAGTGATGCACAGAACCGCGTTGGAGAGCAGACCGTCGGCAGTGGTCCACACACGCAATTGTTGCACGCGGGGACCTCTGCGGATGATCTGCACCAGTCCGCCCTCGCGCGTACCCACCCAGAGATTGCCCCGGTGGTCCTCATAGATTGCACGAATCCGCTCGTCTGGCAGTCCGTCCGCACGGCGATACCATTTCCGGAACCGCCATACGATCTGACCATCCGGAGTGATACGTACACGCAGACGCACCAGACCATCCCACCAGAGTCCTGCCCAGAGGTCGCCGTACCGGTCTCTATAAATGGCTCTGACGGTCGGTCGTCGCCCGATCCACCGGTACAGGCGGTGAAACCGAAAGATACGCTGTCCATTCCAGACACGCACATCCCATTCCGTGCCCATCCATACCCATCCCCTGCGGTCCACAAAAAGAGACAGCACCCGATGGGTGCTATCCCCCGAATGGAACAGCGTATGCACCCGATAGCGACTTCCCGTACGGGTGATCCGCGAGAGACCATGCCCGGTGCCCACCCAGACGGCACCATCGCGGTCCCGCACCAGTGACGTGATATACCATCCGGTCAGACCATGCTGCGGAGTCAACACCTCTTTCTGCTGTCCAAGCATATGGACCAGACCCCGTGCAGTCCCGATCCAGACACTGCCATCCCGATCTGGGAGTACGACCGTCGTATGGTAAGTGGGCAGGCCGTCCGCAACCGTATAGTGAACGAACCGATCATCCGGGATCTTGCTCAGGCCGCCCTCGGTAGCGAGCCAGATATTGCCCTCGCGATCACGGAGAATGCGGTACACGGAGTTGCCACTCAGACCCTGCGCAACCGTATGATGCTCCAGTACCCCGTTCGGAAGGTAACGGTACAATCCGTGATGTGCAGTCCCGATCCACAGTCGACCACGTTGATCCCGATAGAGAGAGGCGATTGAAACACGTTCCAGCGGTTTCAGGCCATCCGGAAGGGGGATCCGGCCGTGACGTGGATCGATCCGTTCCAGACCGTCCCGACTTCCGACCCAGAGCACGCCGTCCGCATCCCACAGTAACGTGCGTGCCTCGTGTATGGGAAAAACGTTCAGAATGTCCAGTATACCGTTTCCCACCCGGCGACAACGGTACAATCCGCTGGATGCGCCCACCCAGAGGACCGTGTCGTTTTCCGCGATGAGGGCAAAGACACCCGCATCGTACAGGGGAAGGGCGACATGCACGCGATGCCAGCGATGGCCATGCAGGACATACAGTCCGTTATCCGTCCCCGCCCAGAGAGTTCCATTCCAGCGGTACAGTACGTTCACCCGGTTCTCCGGGGCATCCGCATCAGCGGGGTTGACCGGAAAATGCTGCCACTGTCCGTCGACGTACCGATCGACGCCCCCACCGTTCGTGGCGATCCAGAGGCTCCCGCTCGGGTATTCCAGAATATTGTTGACCGTATCGTAGGAGAGACCGTCCTGCGTGGACAGATACATGAAGGACGCACCATCATAGCGGACCAGTCCGTGCGTCCATCCCAGCCAGAGATAGCCCTGCATATCCTGAAATACATCCAGAACGGGAGACGCGCGCATACCCGTCTGCGGCGTGTAATTCTGGACCCACAGTCGCTGCGCATGCGCGACAGCAGCATCAATCGTCATCATGCCAATGGTGTATACCACTGCGGCAACGATATGACGTCGATAACGGACGTTGCGCCACACGGCTGGCCTGCCATGGAAAAAAGAACGATTACATAAAGACAACAGGTGAACCGGCGTGGTGTGTCGGAACTGTAATAATGCATTCCCGCCACCCGTTCCGGCGATCGGCCCGCCGGTTGATCGCCCGTTCGACTGAAACCACATCAATACGAAATCCACGATACAACCGACGAATCTGCGGGGTCATCGAATTGGAAATCATGATGTATACCCCTCGCCGCGCGAGTGCTCCGGCAACTCGGCGCAGTCTTCGTTGTTCGTCGATATTGAAACCGTGTTCCGTATACGCTGTAAAATCCGCGGTGGGGGACACGGGGACATACGGTGGGTCGAAATATACGAAATCCCCTGCGCGTGCTTCCTGTACCGTTTCGGCAAAGTCAGCACATCGGATTTCCACATGCTGTAACGCACGGGACACCGCACGCAGGTTTTCCGCATCACAGATGGTAGGCCTGCGATAGCGACCGAACGGGACGTTGAACCGTCCGCTGCGGTTCACACGATACAGTCCGTTATAACACGTGCGATTGAGATAGATCATCCGGGCGGCACGCACGGGCAATGGGAGTTGCCATGGATCCCGGCTGCGGATTTCATAGAAAAAATCCCGATCATAGGGATATTCGGACAGGATGGCGATGACTTCATCCACGTGGTCCCGCAGGGCAACATACGTGTCGATGAGTTCCCGGTTGACGTCGGACAGGATTGCCTGTCGGATTCGACCCAATCGGTACAATGCGAAGAAGAGCGCACCCCCGCCGAGGAAGGGTTCATAGTACGTGCCAAACCTGTCGGGAATCCGGCGTAACAGTTCCGGAAGGAGCTGCGTTTTCCCTCCGGCCCATTTGAGAAACGGTCGCGGTACCGGCCTTCCGCTATGCATACAAAATCGCAGACACGCTGGATTCGGAATCCAACCCCTTCCGAAAGTGTTATTGTACACATTCTCAAGGGATCGGTACAGAGGGCATCTGAGGTCGGGACAGGCAATGGGACATGTGCACCACCGGATCCACCGGTGTGCCGGTGGCCACCGGTCTCCGGTCCCGGTCGCTTACTCCTGCCGGGTATACACGACATTCCCCCCGATGACCGTCATATGCACATGGATACGGGGAATTTCACGGGGGTTCACATCCATCGGATCGCGATCGAGCACCGTAAAATCGGCGAACATCCCCGGACGCAGTCGACCCACGAGGTCCTCCATGAAGGCAGCGTATGCAGCCCACGTGGTGAACATCTGTACGGCTTCCAGGGGCGTCACCCGCTGTTCCGGATGCCACCCTCCCGGCGGTTGCCCGTTCCGATCCTGGCGCGTGGTGGCCGCATACAGCCCGAGCATCGGGAAAATCTCCTCCACCGGCGCATCCGAACCGCCGGCGATCACCACGCCGGTATCGAGCAGGGACCGCCAGGCATAGGCTCCTCGTTGACGGTGCGGTCCGAGTCGGGCGGGCACCCACGGCATGTCCGACGTCGCATGTGTCGGCTGCATGGACGGGATCACATGTAATTGCGCAAACCGCGGGATGTCGTCCGGATGGATAATCTGTGCATGTTCGATCCGGAACCGACAGGACGGACAACCCCGGGGACCGAACACCCGTTCCCAGACGTCCAGGACCATCCGGTTCGCGCGGTCGCCGATTGCGTGTACGGCGAGTTGCACCCCTGCTCGCAGAGCCCGGCGGCTCAACGTCTCGAGTTCCTCCGGACGGACGAGCAGCAACCCCCGCGAATCTGGTTCATCCGTGTAGGGTTCCAGCAGCGCTGCACCACGGGACCCCAGTGCGCCATCCGCGATTACCTTGATGGCACGCAGCGTCAAACGGTCCTCACCGAGACCGATGATCGGTCCGGTACGCAGGAGCGTTTCCGCAAGGTCACTGCCGTACATCGCCATGGCGTAAACCCGCAGGGGGAGGCGCCCTTCCTGAAGCAGGTGGAGATACGCCTGCCAGGTCCGGGTATCGATACCGGCGTCATGGATCGACGTCAGTCCCGCCGCCACACACGCCCGGGCACCGGCCTCCAGATCACGGCGGATGTCCTCTATCGTCGGTTCCGGCATGACCGCACGCACGAGTCCGACCGCACGATCGATGAGCACACCGGTCGGTGAGCCGTCCGACCGCCGCAGGATGCGGCCGCCCGGTGGGTCCGGTGTATCGCGCGTGATCCCGGCGAGTTCCAGGGCCCTGGAATTGACCCATGCCGCATGCCCATCAATGCGCGTCAGAAACACCGGTCGATCCGGAACAACGCGGTCGAGATCAGCACGGTCCGGCATACGGGGGTCGGGCCAATCGTTCTGATCCCAGCCACGCCCCACGATCCAGCGCATTTCCGGGTGTTTCCGCGCGTACACCTGAACCTTCTGGAGAATTTCTTCCTTACTGCGCGTGCCCACGAGATCCAGTTGGCGGAGTCTCCGCCCCAGCCCGGCCAGATGCACGTGTGCATCAGTCAGACCGGGCAACACGGTACGTCCCTGCAGGTCGGTCACCCGCGTATGCGGCCCGCGCCACTGCGCAAGCAGAGTGGTGTCATCGCCCACGGCTGCAATACGACCGTCTCGAATGGCCAGGGCGGGAACCCGATGGTCCGGTTCCGGCCACAGGGGATACACGCGGCCGTGGATCAGAATCCAGTCTGCCGGCGGTGACAGCAAACTGTCAAATGCTTCTGACTGTTCGGGGATACCATAGGCCCCGATCCAGAACCCCATGACCAGAATCCCGAACATCAACACCCAACGGCATGTCGATCGGAAGTCTCCGATCATGCCACGTACCGGAATTTCGGATTGCGCCTGGCGAAATCGGCAAATTTTCCTTCATCTGCTAGCCGATGCCGGTTGCGCCAGGCGACGGCGGATCTGATCCCGCAGACGGCAATACGCACAGACATCTCCCGGCGTGGGATACCCGCAGACCGTACAGGGATGCAGTTCCGGTTTCTGCTGCACGGCCTGCCGCAGCCACCGTTCCCGCCAGCGGAAAAATCCTTCAACGAACCGCCGTTTGGTTCCCGGAGAGTGGTGCTCCAGTCGATAGATGATCTCTTTCAGCACCAGATTCGTCGACCCGGCGGAGAACGGGCACTCATCCCGTTCGAAGGGGATCCCCTCCACCAGGCAGTAGACGGTCGTCTGTTTTTCTTCCAGATAGATGAGCGGTTTGATCTTGCGAACAAATCCGTTTTCTTCCGGCAGGACCGGTGCCTGTCGGACCATATACTCGGTCTGCCAGGACAGCACATTATTCAGCAGGGTCACGGCCTCATCATCGAGGTTGTGTCCGGTGGCGATCACGGAAAACCCGAGTTCCCGGGCGACCTGGTTCATATGGTACCGTTTGGCCAGCCCACATGCCGAACACGGCGGCCGTCGGGTGACCCAGCGGGTTTCGTCGATGCCGATGCCGAGCACTTCCGGGAATGGCACGACGTGGAGTGGCCGTCCGAGTTGATCGGCAAGTTGCCTTACCGCCACATAGGATTTGTCGGAATAGTCCTCCACACGAATGCCAAGGTGCAGATAGAGTCCCTCGGTTTCATATTCGAGGTGATGCAATGCATGCCAGAGCGCGGCACTGTCCTTGCCGCCACTGACGGCGACGAGAACCCGTTCCCCCGGGGCGATCATGCGGTAGCGGTGGATCGCCCGTCGAACCTGTTTGCGAAACCACGGGGGATAATGCTCCCGACACAGCGCCAGCCGATGCGCTGGCATCGTAATGATGGCTTTCGTCCGGCAGAGTTTACAACGCATCGTGCCTACTTGGTGCGGGCCGGCACACCCTGCAACTGCCGCTCATACACATGGATTCGTTCCAGTCGTCGCTGGTGCCGTCCGCCCTCAAAAGGAGTCTCCAACCAGATGCGTAACAGGAGTGCGAGTTGATCGTCCGGCATGTCGCCCACCACGCGACTCCCTATACATAATACGTTGGCTGCGTTGTGCTGTCGAGCCATCCGAACGGTGAGCGGGTCATGACACACGGCAGCGCGAATGCCAGGGACCTTGTTCGCGGCGATCGACATGCCGATACCGGTTCCACAGATGAGTACACCCGTATAACTCGGATGGGTGATCACGCGTTCGGCAACCCGGAGTGCGACGACGGGATAATCGGCCGGAACCTCGTCGGTAAACACACCGACGTCTTCCAGCGCAACCATCCAGTATTCCAGGAGGCGGCGGATGCGTTGTTTCAGCCGGAACCCTGCGTGGTCCGCCCCGAGGATCACAAACTGTGGCCGTACCATACCAACCCCGTGATGGATGCAGGCAAACACATGCGCATTAATATAGTCTGTTCACACGAAAATGCAAATTTGGAGACCCTGCGATCGGGACGGGAAATGGGACAGCAGACCCACCGGATCCACCGGTGGGCCGGTGGCCACCGGTCCCAGGTCCCGGGTGGCGGGTGCCAGGTGTCAGGTCCCAGGTGTCGGGTATTCCGGTGTCAGGTATTTGCGACAGGAGACGGAAGACAGGGGACGGGGCATCGCATGGGCTGGGGATAGCGCGTGACCGCATGCGGACCCACGGTGTCCCATGGCCTGTCCCGATTTCTGTTGAACCCGGAACCGGCACGGGAAATGGAACACAGGGGATGCATCGGTACCGGGTGTCGGGTGTCCGGGGTCAGGTGTCGGGTCTTGGGTCCCAGGTGATGGGCTGCAGTTGCGGTGGAGTCTGTTCCGCACCCCGGACCATCTGGCCCGCATGATGCTGCTGGTGGGTCTGGCGCTGTTGCTGGCGACGGCCGTGGGACAGTGGACCCGGCAGCACCGGCCAC
>CAZIRO010000069.1:0-13285 GCA_964541595.1 uncultured Acidobacteriota bacterium | reverse complement strand
CGGAAGAACAGACGTTTCGGCAGACCGTATCCCTCACCACGGTCCGCTCGCCTCTCGATGGGGTGATCATCCGTATTGACGCGGTACCCGGAGAATTCGTCGATCCCGAAGACGAGATCTGTACGGTCGCCGATCTATCGACCGTATGGGTGCAGGCACGGGTATACGAAAAAGACCTTTCTCAGGTTCAGCGTGGTCGCGAGTGTATGGTCTCCGTGGAGTCTTACCCGGAGGTCACCTTTCACGGGACCATCACGTATGTCAGCGATTTCCTGGATCCCGCCACACGCACGGCCCGGATCCGATGTGAAGTCCCCAATCCGGACGGCCGACTGCGTCTGGAAATGTTTGTCACCGTCCGGATCCCCATCTCCCTGGGCCGCACGGCTCTGATGGTTCCGGAATCCGCGCTGCAGTGGAACAACGACACACCGATGGTCTTCGTACAGACCGGACCCCGGACGTTTACGCGACGCATCGTCCGGATCGGCGTCCGCGGTAACGGCTGGGTGGAAATCACAGAAGGTTTACGTGCGGGCGAGCGGGTGGTCCGCGAAGGCGCATTCTATCTGAAATCCACACTCCTCCGGGAACAGATCGGCGACCACCATTGAGGAGGCATTCCCATGCATCGCATCATCGCGTTTTCCATTCGATACCGGTTCCTCGTTATCGTACTGGTTCTGCTCATGGCCGGCGCGGGGATATACAACATGCAACGGCTCCCCATCGATGCCGTACCTGACATTACGCCCAACCAGGTGATGGTGCTGACACGTGCCCCCGGTCTATCCCCGCTGGAAGTGGAACAGTTCATTACGTTTCCCGTGGAAACCGCAATGAGCGGTCTGCCCGGGATCACGCACATCCGTTCGGTATCCCGGTTCGGGTTGTCCGCCGTGTTCATCTTCTTCAAGGAGAATATGGACATTTATTTTGCACGCCGGCTCGTAATGGAACGGCTTCCGGAAGCACGCGATCTCATCCCTCCGGGGTTCGGCACACCGGAAATGGGTCCGATATCGACCGGATTGGGTGAGATCTTCCAGTTCGAAGTCCGCGGTGACGGGTATTCTCCGATGGAACTGCGGGCCATTCTCGATTGGGACATCGCATTTCGTCTCCGTTCCGTACCCGGTGTCGTGGAAGTCAACAGTTACGGTGGCGAGATGAAGACATACGAAGTGCAGGTCGATGCTGACCGGATGGTGGCCTACAATGTGTCCCTGCAGCAGATCATCGCGGCACTCGAACGGAATAATGCTGCTATCGGCGGCGGATATATCGAACACCACGGGGAACAACGGATCATCCGTGGCGAAGGCCTGATCGAAACCCTGCGCGATGTCGAAAACATCGTCGTCACGACCACTCCGGATGGTACACCCGTGTATATCCGGAACATCGGTCGCGTGACATTCGCGCCCCGTATCCGTCAGGGCGCCGTCACACGGGACGGTCAAGGGGAGATCGTGACCGGTGTGGTGATGATGCTCATGGGCGAAAATTCCCGAACCGTGGCCCAGCGGGTGCGTGCGAAACTCGAAGAAATCCAGAAAACCCTGCCCCCCGGTGTCACCGTCGAACCGTACTATGACCGTACGGATCTCGTCCGAAAAACCATCCGCACGGCTGCGAAAAACCTCTCTGAGGGCGCCATTCTCGTGATCGCCATTCTGTTCCTGTTGCTCGGTGATCTGCGCAGTGGTCTGCTCGTAGCCACTGCAATTCCGCTGTCCATGCTCGGCGCATTCACCGCCATGCTCTACGCCGGCATCTCCGGAAACCTGATGAGTCTCGGTGCGATCGATTTCGGACTGATTGTCGACGGTTCCGTCGTGATGATTGAAAATATCGTCCGTCGTTTGAGCGAACACGGACGTCAGATCCGTTCACGATTCATTGAAACCGTCGTCGATGCCGGTCGTGAAGTGGCTCGTCCCGTGCTGTTCGGTGTGGGGATCATCATCATGGTATACCTCCCCGTGCTGTCCCTGCGCGGTATCGAGGGAAAGATGTTCCGACCGATGGCCCTGACCGTGATGTTCGCCCTGATCACCTCGCTCGTCCTGGCATTGACGTTCATGCCCGCAATGGCCTCGATCATCTTCCGGAAGGGAGTGCATGAACGGGAAACCTGGTTACTGCGCAACGTCCGCAGGATCTATCAACCCGTGCTGCGCAGGGCCGTCGCTCACCCCGGATGGACCCTGACCATCGCCGTCATTGCGTTCGCGATCAGTATCGTACTGGCCTTGCAACTGGGAGCGGTGTTCATCCCTCGCCTGGACGAAGGTGTACTCGCCATCCAGGCCTGGCGACTGCCCAGTGTGGGACTGTCCGAATCCGTTCGGAATACCACACTCATCGAAAAGACCCTGTTGCAATTTCCCGAGGTCGTGACAGTGATCTCCCGAACCGGCCAGGCGGAAATTCCCACCGACCCCATGGGTATTGAAACGAGCGATATTTACGTCATTCTGAAACCTCGCAGGGAATGGACCACGGCGAAAACCCGTGATGAACTGATCGAAAAGATCGATACTGCCCTGAAACAGAACGTGCCGGGAACGATCTTCAGTTACTCCCAGCCCATTGAACTGCGCATGCAGGAGATCATTGCCGGTGTACGTTCGGATATTGCGATCAAAATCTACGGTGAAGACCTGAACACGCTCCGGCGGTTGGCTCTCCGGATCGCGGAGGTCGTCCGTCGCATTCCGGGTGCGGCGGATACCAAAGTCGAACAAACTGCCGGACTGCCTTATCTGCGCATTCGCATTGACCGCGCGGCGATCGCACGATACGGCATCAACGCTGCCCAGATTCTCGATGTCGTCGAAGCCATGGGTGGCAAGATCGTCGGCCAGGTACTGGAGGGCCAGCGCAGGTTCTTCCTGCAGGTTCGATTCGAACAGGCGGATCGAACCGATCCGGAACGTATTCGCAATATTCCGATTGCGGACGCACAGGGCCGGCTGATCCCGCTGGGACAACTTGCCGATGTCTGGCTGGAAGAGGGACCCGCACAGATCACCCGGGAAAACTTTCATCGACGCATTGCCGTGGAAACGAACGTTCGGGGTCGGGACATCGCCCGGTTTGTTGCGGAAGCCCGACAGGCTATCGAACGGGAGGTTCCCCTTCCGCCGGGGTACTGGATCGAATGGGGCGGACAGTTCAAAAACCTCCAGGAAGCCACCCGGCGACTGACGATCGTCGTTCCGCTGACGCTGCTACTGATCTTCATCCTGCTCTACACCACATTCGGTGCGGTCCGACCGGCGCTGCTGATTTATCTCAACGTACCGATTGCGGCCACCGGTGGAATTCTGGCCCTTTTTGTCCGTGGGATGCCGTTTTCCATCTCCGCAGGTGTCGGGTTCATCGCACTATTCGGTATCGCCGTACTCAATGGTATTGTGCTGGTGAGTTACATTCTGCGGCTGCGCCGTGAAGGTCGTGACCCCGTGCAGGCCGCCATCGAAGCGGCCCGGATTCGTCTGCGTCCCGTTTTGATGACAGCGCTTGTCGCCAGTCTCGGGTTCGTGCCGATGGCCCTCTCGACCAGCGAAGGTGCAGAAGTACAACGGCCGCTGGCAACGGTGGTGATCGGTGGATTGATCACATCGACCCTGCTGACGTTACTCGTGATTCCCGCCGTATATCGGTGGTTCGATCCGACACCGCCTGAGAACACCCGGTCATAAAAGTGGTCGCGTTTCCGTGGTAAAATGCAGGACCCGGACGATGGCAGCATGACACTGAAGAACGGAGGTACTTGCGATGCGGGAGGACCCCACCGTCGTGGGCGGTGAATCTGAAGCACCGTTTGGTGAACTGGTCCAGTACACCTTTGCCGGTTTTATCGGCGGGTTGGTCCTCGGTGCCATCCTGGACCGCTGGGGCGCCGAACGCAGCGGTATCGGTCAGTGGCTGGTACGCACACTGACCGGTGAAGGCGAAAGCCTGTTCGAGGGCCTGTACGCACTGCGGCAACGTTTACGGAAAACGTCAGCCACCATGGCAGAGGCTTACGGATGGGGTAAATTCATGGGCATGACCGTACCGTGGTGGATCGACGCGTGCAGCCGGTGGATCGGTATTGACGTCTACGGTATCGCAGGGTTTTACATTCCGTACGTGTATGCCATGAGCGACCAGATCGGTGCCAACATTGCCGGGGGTATCTATCTGTACCGCCGTTACCGATCACTCCGGCACATGTTGCGCGCCTATCTGATCCATCCGGTCATGCTCGCCAGTCTGGTCGTGATCCTGATTGTGCCGATCGGCCTGCTGCTCGCACGCCTGTGGGGGTTTTCCCCCACTACCCAGGTGAAAACCGCACTGGAGACGATCGCTGCCAATCTCTGCTGGGTTCCCCCGCTCGTTGGATGGATGCATGAGCGACGTGCGAAAACGTCCACCTGAGGCGGCCCACCCCGTACGGATGGGCCGCCCGGGGATCACTTCGTTGTGGCCTTTTGTGCCATTTTCTTCGCATGTTCCCGCCGCAGACGCTCGGCCTCATGCCGAATTTCCGCCAGATCGCGTTTCATCTCTGCCCAGCCGTACCAGTGCATATAGTCCGGATTCATATGAAACGCGCCCTGGAAGGTACGCATCCGATGTTCCAGGAACATGACATAGAGTTTCTGTTCAATCGGTGTGGGGACCTCGTAAAATCGCAACAGATCGACGCTGAACGGACGGTCTTTGGGACGCGGCAGGATACCGTCACGATATAGTCCCTCGACGATCTCGATCGCTTCGGCCATGAGACGATCGGCCTCTTTGATGATCTGGTCGGCCAGCGCAAGCTGGGTTTCCGCAAATGATGCCGTATGACATTGTTTGCACACGTTCAGCACACGCTGTCGCTGTGCACGCCACTCTTCTTCTGTGGTGCGGGCCACGTCACCGGCGGTCACGACCTGCACGCGTTCCGTAAACTCGCCGTTCTCGTCCAGGATACCGAGCCCCTGAAAGATCTTATTCCGCAATTGTGCCCATTCCGGGTCCTTCTCCGGAAGACGCACGGCCAGAAACCCCCAGGCAGTTTTCACAGCATGATCACCATCCGGCATATGACATGTCGCGCATACCGGCGCACGTGGGGTTTTCGGATCGAGCGGGTCTTTAAACCACTCCGAGAGGGGACGGTCCCAGTCCCACCGGTCGCCTTCCACGCGATAGATCGCACCGTGTTTGGAAGTGGACCACATTTCCCACTGCGGATGGTCAAACCCCATATGACAGGTCATACACGCTTCTGGACGGCGCGCTTCCGCAGCGGAGAACCGGTGCCGGGTATGGCAGGAATCGCATTTACCCTCATCACGGCCTATCTTGTGACAGCCGCCGCATCCCTTTTCACCCGCGATGATCGGTTCCGGCTGCGCAAGCGTGGTCGGCATCGCAAGCATCGCGATCCACGCCTTGGAATGTTTACCCTGTTCGAACTGGGCAAACTGTTCATCGTGGCACTCGGCGCAATTGCGCGGAGACACCGCGCGCCGCACCCGCGGGTCTTCACAGCGAGTTGGCATGTTGTGAATAGATTCCGGCGCATCGGCGACCGGAATGTGACAATCGTTGCACCCGACATCGACTTCCGCATGGACCGACCGTATCCAGTCCCGGATCGCGCTCATGGAAATATGTCGTTCCACGTGACAGCGCACGCATGCACGCGCACCTTCAGGGACCTCGATCGGCAGTTCGCGATCCGCCCGCGCAGCGTCCGCAACGGCACTCCATCCGATGATCCACAGTCCGAACCCACACCATAACAAAACCCGCTGCGTATATCCCGTGTACATCATCCGCCTCCTTCGGAAATCCACCGGGTTCGTGGTTCAGGGGATAAAAATCGCATAGAAATCACGAAACCATCTATCAGCATAACTGGGCGTCAGGAGATGCGCAAGTCAGATGCCGATCAGGTTGAGCGTCAGCTTGCGGTACCCCTGTTCCATCGCCCAGAGGTCCAGAGGGATGGCCGCAATTTCGTCGACTACGGGTACGGCAAGACCGTACCGGGTGAGGTCCACACCTTTCAGGTACGTTCGACAGGCGTCACACACTTCAACGCGCACATGCGGGAACTCTTCCGAACGGTAGTACCCCAGTTGGGTATGGTCTTCAGAACCGCAATTCGGACAGCACACACGTTTGTACCGCCAGGTAGACCCGCACAGTACACACATGAGTTGCCGTTTTGCTCCCTCGCCTTCACGTTGCAGAACGGACAGGAGCGGTGGATGGGCACACATCGGACATCGGGCATGCCCGCCCTGCGCGACCTGCCAGACGTCTTCCCGATCCAGTCGTTCCCGGTACCGTTCCACGAGAAATACCGCATATGGTTGCAGGAACGCCAGCGGGAAAAACAGCAATGCTGGCTGTTCTTCCCAATCGTGCAAGGGGGTATTCGTCCAGTAGGCGCGGAGCAGTGTTGCCCACCATTCAGCGGGGGAACTCATCAGGGCGTGGGCGAGTTCCTGCAAAGCAGGGGATCCCACGGTGGCCACACGTTGTAAAAACCCGGAAAACCATTGCCGCAGCAGGGGCCAGTGGTGATCGATCCATGCATCGTGCAACGGGCGGGACTCTGTCGTCCATGTGAGATCGTCCCGTGTGATCTTCGTATCCAGCTGATAATAGATGCGCCGTTGTTCCAGGACGATCTCCCGGTAGAACGCGAGGTGTTCCCGTGCAAACGAATACTGCTGTGCCAGGGCATCCGCCCGCTGGATACGCCGTTCCCATTCGGACAGATACTGCAGCATCATGCAATGCAGTCAATGCAGCGGCCTGGATGCACGGCGACCGGGGCCCTATTCCATGGATTCGCCAGAAATCTGGCGATACCATCGGGGGTGATGTACCCGTGCCCATGTACGGGATACCCAGCCTGTGGTCATCGCACGCCAGCTGCCCCGTACAACCGCCGTACCCATATAGACGTGCACGATGATCGCTCCCGCAACGACAATGAACGAGATCTCGTGCGCCAGAATCGCGATCCTGCGCAGCGACGTGCCGAACGTGAGGGGAAACCAGAGCGGAATACCGGACAGCAGCAGTACCGTACCAAAGAATGCCATCACCTTGAACAACATCTTCTGTCCCGCATTGAACCGACCGGCTTCCGGAAGACCTTCCTCTTCTCCGAGTGCGTATTTTCGCGCCTGGCGGAGCCACGCACGGTCCAGATCGTCCAGTCGCATATCACGGCGCCACATGAAATACATGATCATTAAAAACACGAAGAACACCACACCCACGATCGGATGCCACGCGCGGATCACGGGACCGCCCCCAAACACGGCTGCCAGCCAGTACATTCCCGGCGTATACAGCGCAAGCCCGGTCAGCAACAGGTACGAAAACGAAAGGGCCACCACCCAGTGAACGAACCGTTCCGTAAACGTGTACCGTTGCACTTCGTCCCTATCCCGCATGGGTCTTATAGGTCCTATAAGTCCTATAGGTCCTATATTTACTCCACCTTCCGGGGACCAAACCGGATATAATGCACGAACGCCAGGAACAACCCGCCGAGCATGACCAGCTTGCCCACCCACTTCAACGGGCCCTTCCACATCCGGACAACCCAGGAGACGCGCGGGTCTTTCGGTAAACCGTAAATCTCGGGTTTATCCGCATGCGGCAGCACATAAATAACGTTCGTCCCTCCCACACCGGGCGGGTCATAAATACCCGCATGCGCGTATCCGTTCGCCTTCAACTGTTCCACCCGTTGAACGGCCACCTGCAGTAACTGTTCTTTCGTCCCGAAATGAATCGCATTCGTGGGACACGTCTTTGCACACGCGGGTTCGAGTCCCGCGTTCACCCGATCCGAGCACAGAGTACACTTGTACACCTTGCGGTTCATCGGGTTGAACCGGGGAACGTTAAAGGGACAGCCCGTAATACAGTACCCGCAACCGATGCAGTTTTCCTGAACGAAATCGACGATCCCGTTCTCGTACTGCACGATCGCACCGGGCGCCGGACACGCGATCAAACAGCCGGGTTCCTCACAGTGCATGCACTGGTACTTGGTCATCGTCCACTCGAGTTGACCGTCGACCACCACTTCATTGAACTTGATCAGTTGCCAGAAATCCCACTCCAGATCCGGCCGCGTCTGATACGTGCCCAGGAAATCGCGATCCGGATTTGGCGGCAGGTCATTCCATTCCTTACAGGCCACCTCACAGGCCTTGCAACCGATACACACAGAAACGTCGATCATCTTCGCCAGACGCGGCGCGGTCTGCACACCGGGGGCGGCGGATGTCGCTGCGGAAACACGCCGTACTTTCATCGCATCCGCCATCGTGCATGCTCCTCAAAAAGAGATGGAGGGTTCAGGTTTTTCGGGTGATCTTTTCAATATTGCACAGGAAGGCTTTGTACTCCGGTGTATGGCAGTTCGGATCGATGACCGATGGAGTCAGCAGGTTTGCCATTCCGCCCCACTGTTTCTTTTTGGATGCACCGAGGAATCCCCAGTGAATCGGCACGCCGACCACGTATACTTTCTTCCCGTTGATGCGCAACGGACGAATCCGTTTGGTCACCATCGCGGGTCCTTCGACGTGACCCCGGGCCGTGGTCAAACGCAGCCAATCTCCGGAACGAATGCCCTTTTCTGCTGCCAGTTCTTCCGGAATCTCAATGAAAAACGTGGACTGCAGCTCGGAATTCATCGCATTGTTCTTCGTCCAGTAGTGGTGATGTTCCGTCAACCGGTACGTGGTCACCACGTAGGGATACTTCTGCAGATCGTCGGTCAGGATGTCGACATCCGCATCCCGGAACACGATGGCCACTGGATTCTTCCCACGTGTCGGACTCTTCGGGTGCAGGGGATTGGGTACCGGCGATTCGATCGGTTCATAGTGTTCCGGAAACGGTCCGTCCTGATACGAACCGAACCCCAGGGGAACGAACAGTCGCGCAACGCCCTCGGGCAGCATGATGAACGCTCCGATCTCCGCTTCCGGCGGACTCGTGCGCCCGTAGTCTGGAACATCCCCGACCCATTCACGGCCATTCCAGCGAATACCGGGACGCTGTGGATCCCACGGCCGCCCCTGCGCATCGGCAGACGCGCGATTGTACAGGATACGTCGATTCGCCGGCCAGTTGAACGCCCAACCGTGGAAGAACCCGAGTCCCGTGGGGTCATGGCTGTCACGGCGTTTCGCATTGTTCTGATCGGTATATACACCAACGTACAGCCAGTTGCCGCTACAGGTCGTGCC
Organism: uncultured Acidobacteriota bacterium; assembly: GCA_964541595.1. GTDB lineage: Bacteria > Acidobacteriota > HRBIN11 > HRBIN11 > HRBIN11 > CAZIRO01. Next base: position 4,001 of record CAZIRO010000069.1, on the reverse strand, counting down.
GTCCGCCTGCAACTGCGTGAACCCACGTACCTGTTCGCCCTTGCGGAGTATCACCCGACCGGTGCTGTCGTGGACATCACGCAGCGCGAATCCGTTGATCTCGCGCAGGAGTTCATCGGCCGTTGGGCGTTCCGGATCGGCATACCACCACCACAGATTGAGAATCGGTTCCGGAAACCGACCACCTTCTTTCCGGTAGAGTTCTCGTACTTTCAGGAACAATCGGGCAATGATCTCCGGATCGTCTTTCGCCTCACCGGGCGGATCAATGGCTTTGTACTTCCACTGGATCCACCGACTGGAATTCGTAAACGATCCCTCGCGTTCCGCGAAATTCGACGCGGGCAGCAGAAAGACTTCCGTTTGCACGTCTTCCGGTCGCATTCCCACGAGCGCGAGGACTTCCGGTTTCCAGAACGACGCCGTTTCGTGTTCAAAATTGTCCACCACGACAAGCCATTTGAGATTCGCCAGTCCCTTCAGGATCTTGCGTGTATTCGGACCGTGTGCGACCGGATTCTGTCCGAACGAAAACAGGCCCACCATCTCGCCCCGATACATCGCATCGATCATGAACACCACGCTCCACTTCTCTTCATTGCCGTCGGCTTTCATGGGGATCTTCGGGAACCAGTGGTATCCGAACTCGTTCTCCGGTGTCGCGTTGAACCCGTAAAACGCAACCTGTTGACTGATGAAGAACCGGTCCGTGTATTTCCAGAAATTGACGGAATTCGGACGCAGCGGTTTCGGGGTGCGCGCTTCAATGTATTCCCGCAGGGAACGCCATTTTCCGCGCGGCATCGCGAGATATCCCGGCCGATTGTGCCACTGCACGGCCATATCCGTGTTGCCCTGCACATTCGCGTGACCGCGCAACGCGTTAATGCCACCACCCGGACGCCCGATATTGCCCAGAATGAGTTGCAGCATCGCCGCCGTATGGATGAGCTGGACGGAATAACTGTGATGTGTCCACCCGAGCGCGTAGAGAATCGTCCCCGCACGATCCGGCGTATACGTGGACGTGATGATCTCTGCCGCCTTCAGAAACGCTTCTTCCGAGCAGCCACAAATGCGGGAGACAACCTCCGGGGTGTAGCGGGCAAAATGGCGTTTCATCAGTTGAAACACACACCGCGGATGCTGCAGGGTGGGGTCGACCCTGGCATATCCCTGGTCATCAAGTTCGTATACCCAGCCACTGCGATCGTACTGCCGTTTTTCGGGATCCCAGCCCGAGAAGAGACCGGTTTCCGGATCAAAACCGTACGTCTCTGCAACGATGAACGGTGCATTCGTATGGATGCGCAGGTATTCCTCGTGGTATCGACCGTTCTGTAACGCATAGTTGATCACACCGGCAAGGAAAGCGATGTCCGTGCCCGGTCGGATCTGGACGAAATAATCGGCGACCGCTGCCGTTCGCTGAAAACGGATGTCCACCGACACGAGTTTGGCATTGCGCCGGCGTTTCGCTTCCATAACAAAGCGAAATCCTACCGGATGGTTCTCCGCGGGATTGCCGCCCATAGCAAGAATGACGTCCGCGTTCGCGATGTCCGTCCAGCTGTTGGTCATCGCGCCGCGGCCAAATGTGGGGGCCAAACTGGCCACCGTGGGACTGTGTCAGATCCGTGCCTGGGTTTCAAACGGGACGATACCGAACCCGGCGCGAAAGACCTTGTTTGCAATCCATCCGGATTCGTTGTCATGCGCACTGAACCCGAACACGCCGACCGCCGTCAGGCAGTTGACCACATTCCCCTGCGCATCGCGTTCGCGAAGATGCTGATCGCGTGCGTCTTTCAGCAGACGAGCAATCCTGTCCAGCGCCCAGTCCCAGGACTTTTCTTCCCAGCGATCGCTCCCCGGCGCACGGTACAGGACTTTCTTCAAACGGCGTTCGCTGATGATTGTGTGTTTCAGTGCCGCGCCTTTCGGACACAGTGCACCCCGATTGATCGGGTGATCCGGATCACCCTCGACATGCACCACCGTCGGACCGGTGACGTTACGTGCTCGATCGCCCAGTGTGTGGATGATGACGTTGCAACTGACGGAACAGTACGGGCAGATACTGCGGGTCTCACGGGTTCGTGCGATCTTCAACGCGCGTGCACGGGCATATGCCGAGCGGGTGTCAAACCCGAATTGCGTGAGCAGGGTTCCCGTGGCCAGGGCTTTCAGGAACGTGCGGCGGGTGACGTCCATTTGCACCCTCCAGTTGGCATTCCATCCGGGGGACGGCCATATCCTGAAGAAGCCACGAGAGCACCTATCATAGTGAATGCGCAGGGAAAAGTCAATGTTCTTGGGATTCGGGACAGGCAATGGGACATGCGCACCACCGGAACCATCGGTGTGCCGGTGGCCACCAGTCTCCGGTGTCGGGTCCCAGGGGTCAGGTGTCGGGTGTCAGGGAATCCTGGATGACGGGGATATCGCGGGGTCCATCGGGACACGCCGTGTCCCACTGCCTGTCGCGATCTCGGTTTCCGTTGAAATCGGGACAGGCCATGGGACACCGTGGGTCCCCATGCGGTCATGCGCTATCCCCCGCCCATGCGATGCCCCGTCCCCTGTCTTCCGTCTCCCGTCCCGGACACCGGACACCTGGGACCTGAGACCTGCCACCCGAGACCTGAGACCCGAGACCTGACACCTAACAACCGGTCCATCCGCGCATCCGGCGCATCCCCTGTCCCATTGCCCGTCCCGCTCTCAGTCCCCGGGTTCGAGATGGGGACAGGGGATGTACAGGTCCCCGGGTTGTGCGGGGATATACCGTACCGTGCCCGTGCAGTTCACCGGTGCAGATAGTCCCCGCCCGGGATTGGTCGTGCACGCTCGAGCGATCCGGTCCAGATATATACCCAGGCGATGTACCGCCGGCCACGGGAATCGACCACCGGAAGGACCACCCGACGGTAGCCCGGTGCATCCATATCGCACCCTTCATAGGCATCCAAGCGGCGCAGGATCGCATCCGCATCGGTTGCCGGCAATGCATACAGATCACCGACCACGCGCCGTCCCGCATCCGGGTGCGGAACGAGGACCGGATATCCGTCGACCTCGTACAGCACCCCCTTAACCGTAGCAACACCGCAGTAGCGCGCCCGACGTGCCAGCCAGCGGGCCATCGGATGGGGCACCGATCGCCGGAGTGTGCCGTAAACAAACAGCCAGCGGGTCATCACATGTGAGACGAATGGGCAGGTGTCTCTAACATTGCAACGATCACACCAGTACGCCTTTTCGGTTTCGCGTACGTTCTTTCCAACCTGCTAAACGCAACACCTCTTCCCATTTCGACACGACAAAACAGTGCCATTGGTTTTTGGGGTTGCCTTTGAACTTCAGGGCCTCCGCCATGAACAGCCGATCGGACTTGACGTCGTAGTACACGATCCAGTATGCATCGCCGTCAGGAACGATCAACCGAAAGTCCGGTTTGAGATATGACATGCGGTATCCTTCCGCGGGCGGACCGACCACAAACACCGTAGTATCGGAAATGGCGACGAGGTATTCATCTCCTTTCGCATCCACCTGACACCCTTCAAACAGGTGGGTAACATCCGTTTCATGCTGTGGTACCATCGTTTCCGGACTCTCCGGAGCCTGCACGAACGGAGTATACGTGATCGCCCGAATCGTGAGATGACCTGGAGCCACGCCAGCAGCGGGCATCCCGACGAACATAACAGCCCACATGAACACCGCACATAACCCAGCAACGCGCGGCATGGCTTCCTGTACCCCGGAAATGCCCGGTAGCATTTCCGGCGCCGGGGTATTTCGATGCGCCCTTTCGGACAGGCTCGCAACCCGGCCGGCGCAATTCACGAGCCCTCTCGGATTAGACCCGTTACTCGAACGATCGGTTCGATGGACATAGAATTAATTTATATACACGGGATGAGGGGATGCAAATGATATAACTGGAGTTTGGCAAATTTGGGTGTAGATGTGCATGAATTCTGAACCAGAGGATA
>CAZIRO010000068.1:0-13290 GCA_964541595.1 uncultured Acidobacteriota bacterium | reverse complement strand
AGCGCATGACCGCAATGGGGACCCATGGTGCCCCATGGCCTGTCCCGATTTCAAAAGAAACCTGTTCCCCCAGGGAGCCGGATCACCTGTACGGGGCGATGATGGCTATGACATATGCGCAGCGTATGAGATGCATTCTTTTTCGCACCGTACATGGCTGTACAGTCATGTACGGACACGTTGCATGAGTGTGCGCAGGGCTTCCTGCAGGACCTCGATGAGTTTATCCGGATGACGCCCACCCGCCTGGGCAAAATCCGCGCGTCCACCGCCCCCGCCGCCGAGCATCTGTGCGAGCGGCCGGATGATCTCGTGCGCCGGCAGGCGATCCGCCAGGGCACGGTGTACACCGACGACCAGAAACGCCTTCTGTCCCGTACGTCCGCCGAGTATGGCGATCGTGCGTTCCTGGCTGCGCAGCTGATCGGCGATGGCCCGCAGGTCCTCGATGGGCACGTCCTCGTATCCGCGCACGACAATCCGCACCCCGTTCGTTTGTTCCTCACGACGGAAAATGGTTGCCGTGGTTTCTCCCTGAAGCTGTTTGCGCCGGAGTTGTTCGAGTTCCCTCTGCAGCTGTCGGTTGCGTTCCAGCAGGGCGTGCAGGCGGTCGATCAGTTCTTTTTCCGAACTTTTGACGATCTGCAGTGCCTTGGTAATGAGGTCCCGCTGTCGCTGCATGTATTGTACGGCGTAAGGTCCCGCGAGGGCTTCAATGCGGCGCACGCCGGCGCCGACACTCTGTTCGCGTGTGATGATGAACGGGCCGACCCATCCGGTATGGTGCACGTGCGTACCGCCGCAGAGTTCTTTACTGAAGTCTGCGATCTGGATCACCCGAACGATGTCCGGATACTTCTCGCCGAAGAATGCCAGCGCACCGCGTCGCAGTGCTTCATCGATGGGCATGAACTTTTCCTCGACGGGATAGTCCTCGTACACCTTGGACGCGACCATATATTCCAGTTCCTCGATGTCCTGCAAACTGAGTGGCGCGAAGTGCGTGAAGTCAAAACGGAGCCGTCCAGGTTCGACCAGGGAACCGGTCTGTTTGACGTGTGTTCCCAGGCGTTCACGCAGTGCCCAGTGGATCAGGTGTGTGGCCGTATGGTGTTGCATGGTCGTCCAGCGACGGTTGCGGGGGACTTCCATCCGCACCGTATCGCCCACGCGCAGCACGCCTTCCCGCACAATCACGTGATGGACGGTGAGTTTGTGGAAGTAAATCTTCGTGTCCACGACCTCGACCTGAGCGTGCGGGGTATGCATGACGCCCCGGTCACCGACCTGGCCTCCGGATTCCCCGTAAAAGACCGTTTCGTCCAAGATGACTTCGCCCCGCTCACCCGCACGCAGTTCCCGTACGGACCGCTTCTCCGGAGTGAGGATAGCGAGGACCCGCGCGTCTTCCCATTGCAGGTGGGTGTATCCCAGAAATCGGGTGGAATACCGCTGGGACAGTTCCCGATACACTTCCATGTGTTCGAATACTTCTTCTCCTTTCCAGGCCCGGCGTGCGCGTTCCTGTTGGGCGCGCATTTCCGCACGGAATCCCTCCATATCCACCTGATAGCCCTCTTCGCGGGCGATCTCTTCGACGAGGTCGACCGGTACGCCGTACGTATCATACAGCTGAAAAACTTCCCGACCGGGGAGCACGCGGTCTTCGGTGTGCGCGGCGAAGACGTCCCGAAGGTGTGCCAGTCCGGTTTCCAGGACCCGGAAAAACCGTTCTTCTTCTGCCATACAGGCGTGGCGTACGAGTTCCCGGCCCATTTCCAGTTCCGGATATACGTCACGCATGAAATCGATGACAAACAGGGCGAATTTGTACATGTACGGTTCATGGCGCTCGAACACCTGCCCGTAACGCAACGCACGGCGAATGATCTTACGCATGACGTATCCGCGACCCTCGTTCGAGGGAAACACCCCTTCGGAGAGTACGAAGGCGATCGCACGGGCATGGTCGGCCATCACCCGAATGGCCATATCCCTGGCCGGATCGCCGGAAGGATAATTGACCTGAAATTCGTTGGCGATGACCTCAATAATCGGCATGAACAGATCCGTGTGGTAGTTGTCAAACACGCCCTGTAGAATGCTGGCCATCCGTTCCAGACCCATACCGGTGTCCACCGAGGGGTTGGGTAACGGAACGAGTGTCCCATCCTCCTGGCGGTTGTACTGCATGAATACGAGGTTCCAGAACTCCAGAAACCGTCCGCAATCGCACCCCGGCGCACACTCGGGTCGACCACAGCCGACGTCAGGTCCGAGGTCGTAATGCAGTTCCGTACACGGTCCGCTCGGACCGGTATCCCCCATGGCCCAGAAGTTGTCCTTTTCGCCGAGCCGCGCGATACGGTATTCCGGGAGTCCAACGTTGCGGTGCCAGATGGTGAACGCTTCATCGTCCGTTTCGAAGACCGATACCCAGATACGCTCCGGCGGGATCTTGAACACCTCGGTTACGAGTTCCCACGCCCATTCGATGGCTTCCTGTTTGAAATAGTCACCGAACGAAAAGTTACCGAGCATTTCAAAGAACGTGTGATGCCGGGGGGTGTGGCCGACGTTTTCCAGGTCGTTGTGTTTCCCGCCGGCGCGCATGCACTTCTGACAGGAGGTCGCCCGCCGATAGGGACGCGTTTCAATACCGAGAAAGACGTCTTTGAACTGGTTCATCCCGGCGTTGGTGAACAGCAACGTGGGATCTCCGGCCGGCACCAGGGGTGAACTCGGCACGCGTTGATGCTCGCGGGCTTCAAAAAACCGCAAAAACTGTTCCCGGATATCCCGACTTTGCATGCGATTCCCCCACGAACGTCCTGGAATGGATCAGAAGTTATAATAAGCCTTTCCCGGGTTGCAGGCTATCTCCGGAATCACCGGGATTGCGAAAGATCAGGTGTCGGGGTCCCTGGTCCCCGACGCCCGTTTTGCTTTACTTTATCCTCCGCTTGCCAGTCCCCAGAGCACCGCACTGAGCAGCAGACGGTGGGTCCCCCAGAAATCACCGCGAAACATCGGGTGCGTCAGAATGGCAAACACCTTCCCCCGACCATGGGTTTCCATCCATGCGTATGCCGTTTCGGCGATATCTTTGCGGAAGTCGTCCCAGACGAACCCGCTGGCTTTCAGTCGATCGGCGGTGGCGAACCGCACGACAACGAATGCGCGTTCCGGGTCCGGCCGTGCAATGGTCCTGCCATAGTACAGGACGGCCAGACGGTCGTCGGGATAACCACCGGTCCAGAAGTGTCTCCGTTCGACCGTGGTCCACAGCAGCGATCCGGGGATTCCTGGCACCCGGCGGCGTCGGGTCTTCCCGTTCGATGCTTCCGTAGCAGGACCGGGACCCCATTCCACTTTTAACAATCCCTTATCGGCGGCCCAGCGGATGCTGTGCCCGATGGTCACGAGCGTACCGCCCGCACGCAGCCACTGCTTTAAACGTTCCACCCATGGGTCGATCCGCCGTGCGTTCCACATGGAGAGATCCACATCCGCAAGGATCAGAACGCCCACCCGGCCGAGATCGATCGTATCCAGATAGGCGGTGGACACACGCGTCAATGGCCATCCGTACGTGACTTCCAGGGTGTGCCACAGCGCCCCGACGGATGTCGGTATCGATCCCGGTCCTTCGACGAGCACGACACGCTTCTGGCCGTTGACGTAATCGACATTGGGAGACCCGAGACTGATCCCCCGGGCGGGCCAGCCGGAGTCCAGTGTGAAGATGGCCGATCCGTACCGTTCCTGCCAGCGGCGCAACCAGTCGGCAAATGATCGGTCCTGTTGACGTACGAAAAAGATCAGACTTCCCGGGGGACAGGTGGTATTCCGCGCCCCGATCGGTTTGCGGTTGATGTAAAACCGGTATCCGTGCTGCAACGCGTCGCCGGCGATACGAAACGCGGCCAGTGTGCGATTGCACACGATGACCGCATAATCCGGCGTTCCGTTCGTTTCGGAAGCGGACATGACCGGTTGCGCGGGCGTCCGGGAGACGTGTTCCGGTGCTTTTCGCACCGCACCGATCCGCATCTGCCAGGCGGGCGCCAGGCTCCACCCGGTGATGTCATAGAACCCGGGCCGTTCCCGCAGTTCCCGGGCTTCCTGAACGCGCCGGAGAAACTCCGGGTCCATGGGGACTTCCGGGTCCAGCCATACGCGTAATAGATACCGTTGCGCCTGCCGCACGGGAATCCACCAGTCTCCCGCGTGCGAACGGTATGGGGTTTCCGCACCGTCCGGCAACCACCGGACGCGCATCCGGATCCCTTCCGGAAGGGTGTACAATCGCACACCGATCCGTGTGAGTTTCCTGTACAGGTGTTCCCGTAAAAACGGGTCGTTATCCGCCGGGACGATCCAGCCATCGATGTCCGATTCCCGTGCAATGGCCGCACGACGGTAGGCAAGGAAGTCGTTGAGAAGTTCCGCCCGGTGCGACGCTACCGTATGCAGCGTCGTCCAGCCGGTAACAAAGTGGTGATGAATCGCCTCTCCGAGCGTCAACAGGGTTCCGTCCGTACGTTGCACGATCACACCGCGCGCCGACGCCTGTTCGTATGTCATGCCGATGGCGCCGTTCAGGGAGGGGAAACTGTCGCCGTAGCCGGGGTAATAAATGTCGAACCATTCCCGTGTGAAGTACCGCCATCCGCGCTGCTCAAATGCGCGTGCATTCGCCTGCCCGATGCGGGTCCACCACTTGTGATGCAGGTCCCTGGGTAGCCAGGGGATGACCGGCAGCGTGGGCGGCGGAAAGAAATAGGTTTCATCCCATCCCATTTCGTGGAAATCCACAAACACCTGAGGCGGATGCCGAAAATATGCTGCAACCTTCGCGCGGGTCTCCTGCTGGGTCTGAAACAGCCAGTCGCGGTTCAGATCGTACAGATAGTGGTTGTATCGCCCACCGGGCCAGGCTTCACGGTGTTCGATGGCAAACGGATTGGCATCTGGACGCTGTCCCAGATGCTGGCGCACCCACTGCACGAACCGTGCGCGACCGTCCGGATTCTGGATGGGATCCAGAATGACCACCGTTTGGGAGAGCACGCGTGCGACGTCATCTGACCGGCTGGCAGCGAGGTGATAGGTCAGCGCCAGCGCGGCTTCCGTACTGGAGTGTTCATTGCCATGAACACTGTACGCAAACCATACGAGTACGGGCAGTCCCTCCCGGATCCATTGCTGCAACACATCGTCCGGGTGGTCTGCCGGGTCCCACAGTGCGCGCCACTGTGCGGCATAGGATGCACGCTGACGCAGGTGTTCGGGCGTGCTGATCCACACGAGGATGAGCGGACGTTCTTCCACAGTATGGCCGTACGTCTCCAGATGCACGCGGTCGCTCGCTGCGGCAACGGCACGGAGGTACCGTACGGCTTCTTCCGGGGTAATCGGCCGGGTTCCCAGCGCGAACCCGAGTACCTGATCGGGCGTGGGCACGGTGGACGCGTACGATGCATCCGGGAGCGGGAACCCGAACGGGAGTTCGGAATTCGTCCGCGCAATGATTGCCGTTGCCCAGACGCATATCCATAAACTCCATCCGATGATCCGAACGGTGCTGCGTAGCATCACTCCCCTCCCTGAAAAAAGGTCCGCGCATTCTCCCCGATCCTGCAGGAGTCCACGGGCGGTGACCACGGTCGTGGGACCGGACTTCATGGGCTCATGTTTCCGCGACATTGGGTCCCAGCATCCGGTCCGGTCGAAGAATGGCGTCCGCCTCTTCGGGCGTGAGGATACCCTCCTCGATCACAACCTGTCGAACGGTCTTGCGTTCCCGATAGGCGCGGTAGGCCACCTCAGCCGCACGGTCGTAACCGATCCGTAACGCCAGCGGGGTGACCAGTGCCATCGACCATTCGACGAGTTCCGTGCATCGCCGGGTGTCGGCCTGGATCCCGTCCACACACTTTTCGGCCAGCGTTCGACAGGCGTTGCCGAGTAGACGAATGCTCTCCAGGACGAAATATGCCATCATCGGTTTCATGACGTTCAGTTCCAGAAGACCGCTCTGGCCTCCGATGCTGACCGCCAGGTGGTGCCCCATCACGGTTGCCGCCACCTGAATCATCATTTCCGGAATCACGGGATTCACCTTGCCCGGCATGATCGAACTGCCGGGTTGTAGTGCCGGCAAAACGATCTCGCCGATGGCCGTGCGCGGTCCGGAACTCAGCAGACGGAGATCGTTTGCGATCTTCATGCAACTGCAGGCGATCGTGTTCAAAGCGCCCATGGTTTCCACGAGTGCATCCCGGGCCGCGAGCGCTTCAAAGAAGTTTTCCGCAGGGCGAAAGGGAACGCCCGTATGTTCGGCAATACGGGTGATCGTCCGCCGGGAAAATTCCGGGTGCGTATTCAGACCGGTACCGACCGCCGTGCCGCCGAGCGCCAGTTCTTCCAGATGGGGAAATGTACTGCGTACGCGTACGATGCCCTTCCGGATCTGAGCGAGATAGCCGCTGAACTCCTGTCCCAGAGTCATCGGAACGGCGTCCTGTAAATGGGTCCGGCCGATTTTAACGATACCCGCGAATTCGCGAACTTTCTTTTCCAGCGCATCGGCGAGTCGAACCAGCGCCGGGAGCAGATGGCGTTCCAGTTCCAGGCGCACGGCGATATGGATCGCGGAGGGGATCACGTCGTTACTCGATTGGCCGCGGTTGACGTGATCGTTGGGATGCACCGGATGACGGCGTCCCCGTTCGGATCCGAGGATCTCGTTGGCCCGATTGGCCAGGACTTCGTTCATGTTCATGTTCGTGGACGTTCCCGATCCGGTCTGGTACACGTCCAGGGGAAAATGGTCATCCCACCGTCCTTCGAGGACTTCATCGGCGGCCTGGACGATGGCGTTCGCCAGCGTGGTATCGAGCAGTCCGAGTTCCGCGTTCGTTGCTGCTGCACACCGTTTGATCAGTGCCAGCGCCCGGATCAGGGGGATGGGCATGCGGTAGCCGCTGATGGGGAAGTTCTCAATAGCACGCTGCGTTTGCGCGCCCCAGAGGGCCCATGCGGGTACACGCACTTCTCCCATGGAATCTTTTTCGATTCGATATTCCGTCTGCATCATTGCATACCTCCAGAGCACAGTGCAGGATGAGACAGGGGAGTGACGTGAAGTGACAAAGGGTTGATCAACACTGCACATTCCGGATCCGCGGCGTTTCGTGACTTCACGCCACTGCCCGCGATGGTTTTGCTCCCGTCATTATACCACGCCGGGGCAGGTTCTCCAGTTTGCTCGCCACGGTGATATAATGGGACTGGATTTTCAAAGGCATCCGGAATTCGTCCTTTTAAATACATGAAACAGGAGTGGCATGATGCATATTTCACGGGAAGATGCACTGCGATATCATCGGGAACCACGTCCGGGCAAACTCGAGATCCGGGTGACAAAACCGTGCGATACGCAGTGGGACCTCTCTCTGGCGTATACGCCGGGGGTCGCTGAACCCTCACTGGTGATCCGGGACCACCCGGACGCGGCCTATGATTATACCGTGAAAGGTAACCTCGTCGCGGTCATCACAAACGGAACCGCTGTTCTGGGACTGGGCAATATCGGTGCGCTCGCCGGCAAACCGGTGATGGAGGGAAAATGCGTATTGTTCAAGCGGTTTGCGAATGTCGATGCGATCGATATCGAGGTGGACGCGACGGATCCGGAAGAGTTCGTCCGTATCGTTGAACGCATCGCCCCGACGTTTGGCGGCATCAATCTGGAGGACATCCGCGCACCGGAGTGTTTCAAAATCGAGCAGCAACTGGCGGCGCGTCTGGACATTCCTGTATTTCACGACGATCAGCACGGGACCGCGATCATTTCCGGTGCCGCGCTGCTCAACGCGCTGGAGATCGTGGGAAAACGGATCGAAGACGTTCGGGTTGTATTCAGCGGAGCGGGTGCCTCCGCCATTGCCTGTGCCCGGTACTATATCCGGTTGGGTGTGCGTCCGGAAAACCTGCTGATGTGCGACTCGAAAGGCGTGCTCCACACCGGTCGGGACGATCTGAACCCGTATAAACGGGAATTCGCACGTGATACGCCGTTGCGTACCCTGGAAGAGGCCTTGGATGGTGCGGATGTCTTTGTGGGGCTTTCCGTGGGCGGTATCGTGACCGGTGAAATGGTCCGTCGCATGGCGGAACACCCGATCATCTTCGCAATGGCGAATCCGGTGCCGGAGATCGGTTATGAAGAGGCCAGAACGGCACGACCGGATGCGATCGTGGCCACGGGTCGATCGGACTATCCGAATCAGGTGAACAATGTGCTCGGGTTTCCCTTCATCTTTCGGGGTGCACTGGACGTTCGGGCGAGAAAGATCACTGAAGAAATGAAACTCGCTGCGACGCGTGCGCTCGCAGCGCTGGCCAAAGAACCGGTGCCCGATGTGGTCGCCCGCGCGTATGGCGCACGCTATATCGAGTTCGGACCGGATTACCTCATTCCGAAACCGCTCGATCCCCGCGTGCTCTACTGGGTCGCCCCTGCGGTGGCCGAAGCGGCCATTGCTTCCGGGGTTGCCCGCCGGGGAATCGATATCGATGCGTACCGGGAACGCCTGGAGGAACAGGTTGAAATCGGTGGCCATATCACGCACGTGATCCTGCATACGGCAAAACGGATGCCCAAACGGGTGGTATTTCCTGAAGGTGAGGACGAACGCATCGTACGGGCGGCGTTTCAGGTGGTTCGGAACGGAATTGCGCAACCGATCCTGCTGGGACGCCGGGAACTGATCGAACAGCGCATCCGGCAGATCGGGATGACGGGATTCCAACCCGAAATCGTGGACCCGGTCACGGATCCGCGACGGGAGCGGTACGCGCGCCGGCTGTGGGAGATTCGCCAGCGGAAAGGAGTGGTGTATTATCACGCATACTATGCCGTGGTGCACCCGAATCTGTTCGCCACGATGATGCTCGTGGAGGGGGACGCGGATGGTATGCTGACGGGTTTAACAACGGAGTACGACGATGCCGTGCGTCCGATCCTGCAGATCATCCGGACACCGGAAGGGATCCCCGCCGCGGGACTGCATATCGTCAGCATCCGCGGCGACGTTCTGTTCCTTGCGGATACCACCATCCATATCGATCCGACGGCAGAACAGCTGGCGCTGATTGCCCGGTCGGTCGTCGAATTTGTGCAGGAGCTGGGGATTGTTCCGCGGGTGGCGTTCCTGTCGTATTCCAATTTCGGAGCGGTGCGCGTTCCGGGTGTGCAAAAAGTCGCTCGCGCGGCGGAGTTGTTTCATCAGATGATGCCCTCCGTCATGGCGGACGGCGAGATGCAACCGGACGTTGCACTCAATGCACAGGTGCGCGAGGAGTTTTATCCATTCAGTCGCCTCAAGGACCGGGCAAACGTGCTCATCTTTCCGAATCTGGACGCGGCAAATATCGTGTATAAACTCTTCACCCAGATGCCCGATACGACCGTCATCGGCCCGATTTTACTCGGACCGCGGGCGGCAGCACATGTGCTCCCCCGTTCGGCGACGGTGGACGATATCGTGCGCATGACCGCGTTGGTGGTCATGGATGCGCATCGTAAGGCGTCGTTTCATCGGTAAAGGGGCAACGAAAACCGGCCGAAACGGGTGTCCGCGATCGGCAGCCGTACCGGGGCCGCGGAGGCTTCCCGGCGTCGCGGGTGTGGTCTGCCTGTTTGTTGTGCTCGTGGCGGCATCGCGGGAATCCGGCAAATTCACGGTTTCCTTCACGCTCCTGGCGGATATCGATGCCCATCGCGGGGGTGTCCGGGCTCTGGCCACGCACCCATGGGCGACGGTCTGGGCGTCCGGCGGTGGTGACGGCGCAGTCGCGATCTGGGATGTGCGCACCTGGCAACGTGTGGTCCGGTGGACCGGACACACCTTCGCCGTCCATACGCTGGCGTTCCATCCCGGGGGGAAACTGCTGGCATCGGGCAGCGGCGACGACACGATCCGTCTGTGGCCGTGGCCTGCGGGTGCACCGGTTCGGGTGTTCCGCGGACACCGAAGCGATGTTCGCAGTCTCGCGTTCAGTCCTGACGGCCGTTGGCTCGTTTCCGGGAGTCTCGACGGGACGGTGATCGCGTGGGATCTCCGGCGGAGCACGGCGGTGAAAGTGTGGCCTGCACATGCCAATTGGGTGCTGGATATTGCGTTTCGCCCGGACGGCCGGGTGTTGGTGACCGCCGGTCGCGACGATCGGATCCGTGTATGGTCCTGGCCGGAGCATCAGTTGTTGCGCGTGCTCTCTGCCCATCGTCAGGACGTCGAAGCCGTGGCGTTTTCGGCGGACGGCGCGTGGCTGTTTTCCGGCAGTGAGGACACCACGCTGCGCGTCTGGTCCGCACAAACCTGGCAGTTGCAGCGCACCCTGCGCGGCCCGAACAGCTGGATCCTCTCACTGGCGGTGGAACCGGAAACCGGCTGGGTGGTGTCAGGACATGAAGACGGCACGATCACCATCTGGCAGCCGTTGCGGCGACAGCAGCCGTTGCGGATTGTGCATCGGGCCCATCCGACCGGCGTGCTGGCCGTGGCCGCGCTCCCGGACGGCGTTTTCGTGACCGGGGATCGTGGGGGGCATATCCGTGTCTGGCACTTGCACGTCTACAGGTGAACGTTTACTTTATAGGGATCCTGTTTTTTTGCCCCCTCCATTTAGATCGTCTGGATTCCTCCGGAGGCGTTACCCATGGCGATTACCCGGGAACAGGTCTATGAAGTATTGCGGACGTGTTATGACCCCGAAATCCCCATCAATATCGTCGATCTCGGTCTGATCTATGACGTGCGTATTGATGAATCGGACCGCGTGTACATCAAAATGACGCTGACGGCGCCGGGCTGTCCTGTAGCCGATGTGCTCAAGGAAGAAATCCGTCAGAAACTCATGCAGATCGCGGGTGCGCAGGATGCCGAGATCGAAATCGTGTGGACCCCGCCGTGGCATCCGGACATGATGTCCGAAGAGGCCAAGAAACTCCTCGGGTGGATGTAAGGACATCCGAACGGGTATCGGCCACAATGTCTTTGTATCCGGTCGATCACCATCCGATATGCAGGGATGCCCATGCGTGAACAATTGCGAGAATCCATCTGGAGTCGCTTAAAAACGGTGGCATATCCCGGATTCAGCCGGGATATTGTGTCTTTCGGTATGGTGCGGTCCGTGGAGGTCGATGACCAGGGACGCGCACACATCGTGATCGTTTACTCCACGGAACCCGAACGGGTGCGCCAGGCGATCGCACAACACGTGCGGGAGGCCGTGCAATCCATTGACGGCATCCGCGATGTCCACATTGAATGGACGCCACGCGGTCCCGTACGTCCGTCTACGCCGCAGCCACGAAAAGTCGAAGGGATTCACCACGTGATCGCGGTCGCATCGGCAAAGGGCGGCGTTGGAAAGTCCACCATCGCCGTTCACCTGGCATATGCATTGAAGGAGATCGGTGCGCAGGTCGGGATTCTGGATGCGGACATTTATGGACCGAGCATTCCGACCATGCTGGCGCACACCGGTCAGCCCACCGCCGATGCACAGAAACGCATCCATCCGGTCATTGCCAAGGGGCTCAAAATGATGTCGATCGGGTTCTTTCTGCCGTCGGAGGATCAGGCCCTCATCTGGCGCGGTCCGATGGTCATGAAAGCCGTGCATCAACTCATGTGGGATGTCGTCTGGGCGCCGTTGGACTTTCTGGTTGTGGATTTGCCGCCGGGAACTGGAGATGCGCAGTTGACGTTACTGCAGGAGGTGCAGCTCTCGGGAGCGATTATTGTGACCACGCCGCAGAAGGTCGCACTTGTCGATGCGCGAAAGGGCGTGACCATGTTCCGTCGTCTGCATACCCCCGTACTGGGGATTATTGAAAACATGGCCTATTTCCGGTGTCCGAACTGCCAGACGGTGGTTGACATTTTTGACCGCGGCGGCGGCCGATGGGCTGCCGAATCTCTGCAGGTGCCGTTTTTGGGAGAAGTCCCCATCGATCCGCGCATGCGCGCCGCTGCGGACAACGGAAAAACGATCTTTGAGGTCGCCCCGGATGCGGAAGTTGCCCGCGTGTTTCTGGAAATCGCCCGTCAGCTCGTGGAAACCCTGCCTTCCTCGTTGACAACATCTCCGGCCTGAGGGGACGGGAGCGCTGTCTGGAAAAACCGTTCCAGGGACGTACGTGCGGATGGAGGCATCTCGGTGAACACAATCCCGTATCCCCCGGGGGCGCGCCGTACCACACGTCCGCGCACGCGGATTTCCAGCATGTCATTTGCCCGGAAGAGTTGACACTGCAGCAGGAGCTCCTGCTGCACGCGAAGCGGCACGGACGTTTCCAGGAATGCACCGGTCAGTGAAATGTCCCGTATACGTCCGGTCCATTCATTTCCGTTGATCCGGAATGCACACGTACGACCGGCGTATGCGCGACGGGCGCGCCGTATGGGGATCCGTAGCATGTCCCGCACGATGTTCCGCAGCCATTCCGGATGGATCGCGGTGCGCGGAATGAAACGGTTAACCCCCGCGTGCAGCAGTCGATCGGCAGCCGATGGATCGGTGCCGATGACCACGATCGGAATGTGCGCCCAGGCCATACGTGCTCGCAGGATACGCACGGTCGTATACACTTCGTCCACCGTGGCGGGACCACTCGTGAGCACGACCAGGTCGGGTAAGGGATACAGTTTCCAGGAGAGCATGTCCTGAAGATTTTCCAGCCACTGGATATGAATGTCCGTCCGGCGCAGCACGTCAATGTGCACGTGCAGCGCCGGTCGCAAATGCCGGTCGATTACGAGCCACATCACCCATCCTCAAACGATCACCCCCCATCCAGCGGATCATCCTAAACGGGAATACGATGAATATCAACGAGATGTACCTGAGATCGGGACAGGCCATGGGACAGGAGATGCGCCGGATGCGCGGATGGCCCGGTCAACACCGGGATCCGGTTTCAGGTCCCAGGTTTCAGGTCCCAGGTGTCAGGTGTCGGGTGTCAGGTGGCAGTGCATCATCCTGCACGACAGGATATCGTGGGGGCTATTGGGACACCGTGGGTCCCCATGCGATCATGCGCTGTCCCCAGTCCATGCGATGCTCCGACCCCTGTCTTCCGTCTCCCGTCCCGGGTATCTGCCACCTGCATACCCGATACCCGACATCTGACACCCAACACCTGGGACCTGAGACCTGGAACCTGACACCTAAATACCCGCCACCCGGGACCGGAGACCGGTGGCCACCGGC
>CAZIRO010000067.1:0-13385 GCA_964541595.1 uncultured Acidobacteriota bacterium | reverse complement strand
CATCCGGTGCATCCCCCTGTCCCATTTCCTGTCCCGATCCCGGTTATTATAGATTGCGAATTGCGGATTGCGAATTGGACGTTCCCCGGGATTGGGACGGGAAATGGAGCACGGGCGTATCCCGAGATCCGGCAACACCGGATTCCATTGGAGATCAGAACAGGAAATGGGCCATGGGATGTCCCGACGCAGTGGCATGGTCCCAACTTTCGGAGTCGGCAATTCCAGACCTCCCTGAGACCGGACACCTGGGACCTGAGACCAGATCCCAGTGTCGACCAGTCCATCCGTCCATCCGGTCCATCCCCTGTCCCATCCCTGTCCCGATCCCGGTATTCCATCCCTTGGCATCCGCATCTCCGGACATCTGGACACCCGAACCCCTGCATCCACGGACATGCATGCCATTCCGCCGCGCATTATTCTCCGTCCAGTCGCTGTGCGGTCGCCAGTCCGGAGAGCAACGCGCCGTGGAGTGTACCGGGAAACCACCGCACGGTGGCTTCCCCGGCAAACCATAACCGCCCGTTTACGGGTTCGGCCAGTGCCGTGTACATCAGGCTCGTACTGCCGACCGGTACATAGGAATAGGCCCCCCGGCTGAACGGATCGTGGTGCCAGCGGGTGATGCGCCAGGCAGTGGGCCGCGGGATCCTGCGGCCGAACATACGTTCCAGAGTGCGACACGCCAGTCGGACCGTGTCCACGTCCGACAGGGATTCCAGTTGCCGCGCACGGGAGCCTCCCACATGTCCGATCAGAATGGGCGTCGCAGAAATCCGCAGGCCGTTCCAGAACAGGGGAAACGCGCCCGGACCGGCATGGATGTATCCGAGAAATTCAGGACGTTCCGGCCAGAACGGTTCCGAAAACCGGAGCACGATCTTGTTGAGTGTACCCATTCGCAGGCGGTGTATGGCCTGCACTTTCCAGTCGGGTAACGGCGGGTCAAACGTCACATCGCCGTGCTGGAGTACCCCGAGCGGGAGCGTCACGATCACTGCGTCCGCGTCCCACCGATCCGTATCCGTGTGGATATGCACCCCGCGGTCGGTAACCCGGATGTGGCGAACGGGGTGTGCATATGTAATGGGCAGATCTGCGGCCATGGCCGCGATCATCCGGTCGCCCCCATCGGCGTAGCGCAGGTCGGGTCCCTCAAACTCTTCGTCTTCATCGAAGTACATGAGGGATAACGCGTCGGCCGATTCGGAGATCTCGAAATCGGCCGATGCGGCCACCACCGCCATGGTCAGAAACCACTGCAAGATCGCACGGTACCCCTCGTCCTGACGGAATTCCGGAAATTCCGCCAGGACGGATTCGATCCCCTGCATTAAACTGATGTCCGTCGCGATCCGTCGGGCCAGATCCGTCAACCGATCCATCAGTGTATCAAACCGCTGGCGTACGAATCGAATCCGGTCCTCCGGAACCGTTTGTCCCTCCGTGTAGAGTATCCCATCCTCGTAATGTGTTTCCGCGAGCGGAATTCTGTACCGTTGTGCCACCGCGGTCAACGGGTTGCCCCACGATCGGTGGATCCATGCAGCACCGAGATCAACGGGTACACCAAGCGTGCGGTCGGTCCAGACCCGACCACCGGGCCGATCACGGGCCTCCAGCACGTGCACGTCATATCCGCGCGCGCGGAGTTCCTGTGCGGCCGCGAGTCCGGCCACGCCTGCGCCGATGACCACCACCTGACCGCGCGGTCGTCCCCCCGGGGGTCGACGTTCGGAACGGAACCAGACCGAACGCTGAACCGTTCCGTCCACCCATGCCTGGACATGCGGGCGCATCCCGTCTCCTCCGGTCCATGGGCAGACCCCGAAGGTCCATGGACACAGGGTCCACCCATCTTCCTGCGCGAACGGATGGAACCACCGGGCTATGTCGGGATCACTGCCAGGCTACGGATCCAGTCCTGATGCCCCGTCAGCGTCGCAATGCATGCACGGGTCTGCAGGTCCCAGACCTTGATCTCACCGTCTTCGCTCGCCGATATCAGGTACCGACCGTCGGGAGTGACCGTCAGCGCACTCACCCAGTCATCGTGGGCTTCGATTTCAGCAACGCACTGCTGTTGCTGCCAGTTCCAGATCCGGATCGAACCATCTGCACTTCCGGAAAATATCTGCTGACCGTCGGGTGCAATCGCCACATCGTACACACGTCCCGCGTGACCGGTCAATGTCGCTACACAGGATCGGGCGTGCAGATCCCATACGCGGACCCTTCCGTCCGCACAGGCGGTCACGGCGTGCGTGCCCTGGGGCGTCAGCGTGATGGCGAAGATCCAGTCCGGGTGGTCCTGCAACACAGCGGTGCAACGACGATCGCGCAGGTTCCAGATCCGCAGCGTCCGGTCGCCCCCGCCGGAGACGAGCGTACGGTTGTCAGCGGCAACCACGACCGTACTGACCCATTCCGTGTGCCCTTCCAGCACCGCCATACATTCCTGCTGGGCAATGTTCCATACGCGTATGGTGCCGTCCCCCGCACCGGAGACGATCCACTGGCCATCCGGTGTGCTGTCCACCGAGAAGACCCATCCGGCGTGACCCTTGAGTACAGCGACCTGTGTGCCCTGTCGCCAGTCCCAGATGCGAACGGTCTTGTCACCGCCACCGGAAACGATCCACCGCCCGTCCGGCGTTGTGGCAATGCCGTATACCAGCCCGTGATGCCCGGAGAGCACCTGGACACACTCCGCACGCGCCAGGTCCCATATACGGAGTGTGCCATCGCCACTGGCCGATGCGAACACATACGTCTGACCTTTCATTGTGATCCATCCCGGAATCTGTGTGGGATATTTCCATTCTACTGAAAACGTGGGTTGACTGAAAACGCGGGACAGCGGCGCATTGCCCGCGTCCCCGTCGGTGGCATGGTATCCGGTTCCCGCGCTGTTTCCCCACACTTTGCAGGATGCCGGATCAAACCATAATATCTTTTGAGTGATGTACGCGTACCGGGATACCTCAACGGTACACTTCCGGAATGAGGGGTTCAGAACGTCCACGTGTCGTTGTCCCACATCGTGGTTCATCAAGTCTGTGAGGATGAGCAACCATGACGCGGGTGATGACTCTGGAAGAGGCACGGAAACGGATCGAAACACTCCGGGAACAGATCCACTACCACAACTATCGGTACTACGTATTGAATGCACCCGTAATTTCCGACGAAGAGTATGATGCGCTCATGCGGGAACTCATCGAACTGGAACGACAGTTCCCGGAACTGGTCACGCCCGATTCGCCCACGCAGCGGGTCGGTGCCCCGCCGGCCAGGGAGTTTGCGAAAATTCGCCATCTTTCCCCGATGCTGAGTCTGGACAACGCGTTGAACGAGGCCGAATTCCGCGCGTTCGACGAGCGGGTGCGCCGTTTTCTCGGGTTGCCCGCGGATGTACCGCTCGAATATGTGGTCGAACCGAAGATCGACGGTGTATCGGCGAACCTGTATTACGAAAACGGGCGACTCGTCTGGGGCGCCACGCGGGGTGACGGCATCGAGGGCGAGGACGTGACGAACAACCTGAAAACCATCCGGACCATTCCGTTGCGCATGATCGGGGATCCCGCCACCTGGCCGCGTCGGCTGGAAGTGCGCGGTGAGGTCTATATGGAGATCGAGGACTTTCGTCGTCTCAATGAGGAACGTGCGCGTCAGGGGTTGCCGCTGTTTGCGAATCCACGGAATGCGGCGGCCGGGTCACTGCGTCAACTCGATCCGGCCATTACGGCCAGCCGGCGATTGAACATCTGGGTCTGGGGGATCGGTGTCTGTGATGGCGTGACGTTTACGACGCACTGGGAAGTGCTCCAGCACCTGCGCGCGTGGGGGTTCCGGGTCAATCCGCTGGTCCGGCTCGTTTCGTCTGTCGATGCAGTCGTGGCATATCACCATGAACTGGAAGCGCAACGGGATCATATGCCGTACGAGATGGACGGCATCGTCGTGAAGGTCAACCGCCTCGATCTGCAGGAACGGTTGGGGTGGACTGCCCGGGCACCGCGATGGGCGATCGCGTATAAATTCCGTCCGCACGAAAAGGTAACGCGTCTGCGGGATATCGTGGTGCAGGTGGGCCGAACGGGCGTGCTCACACCGGTGGCCATTCTCGAGCCGGTGGAAGTCGGTGGCGTCGTGGTCAGCCGCGCGACCCTGCACAATGAGGATGAGATCCGGCGTAAAGATATCCGGATCGGCGATTACGTCTGGGTCCGTCGGGCCGGTGAGGTCATTCCGGAAGTGATCAAACCGGTGGTGGAACGGCGCACCGGGGATGAACGGGAGTTCCGGATGCCGGCAACCTGCCCGGCCTGCGGGGGACCGGTGACCCGCGAGGGTGCCTATCACGTCTGTACCAACATTGCCTGTCCGGCCAAGGTTCAGGAACATATTCGTTACTTCGCAAGTCGGGATGCGTTCAATATCGAGGGACTCGGGGAACGGGTGGTTCGGAAACTGTACGACGCCGGGCTCGTACGGGATGCCGCGGACCTGTTCTACCTGAAGAAAGAGGACATACTGGAACTCCAGGGGTTCGCCGATAAGTCCGCACAGAACCTGATCGATGCCATTGACCGCGCACGTGATGTGCCGCTGGAACGGTTGATTTATGCACTCGGGATTCGGCACGTCGGACAGAAGATCGCGCGCGTGCTCGCGCAGAGTTTCGGAACACTCGAACGCCTGATGGCCGCCCGGTATGATGAACTGATCGCGATTCCGGAGATCGGACCGGAGACCGCTCGTTCGGTCGTCGAGTTTTTCCAGAATCCGCGAAATCGCGCGTTCATCGAAAAGTTACTGCGCGGCGGCGTACACGTTCGAAGCGTACCCCGACGGGAACCGGCAACGGCCATTGCAACACCGTTGACCGGCAAGACCGTCGTGTTTACGGGGGAACTCTCCCGCTGGACGCGGGCAGAGGCCCAGGCCATCGTCGAACGGCTCGGTGGACGGGCGGCCGGTTCAGTGTCCCGGCGGACGGATTTCGTCGTGGTCGGTGCAAACCCCGGATCAAAATACCAGCGCGCGCTTCAGCTGGGGGTCCGCATTCTCTCCGAGGACGAGTTTGTCCGGATGGTAGAACCGTACCTCGGGAACGGGACGGGAAGTGACGAGGGGAAGGGTGACACGGGAAGTGACGCGGAGTGACGAGGGGAGCAACAGTGTAAAGGGTGGCGCAATCCGGAGATCACTTCGTGACGGCGCACGTTTGCGTGCGTCGCTTTTCCGCTCGTTGCGTGCCATGCGCCGTTTCCTGTCCCTGCTCGTTCCCCTGGTGCGTCACTTTTTGATCCTGCGTGTGAGGTGGAACATGCGCTGCGTGTTCTGCGGGATCGTGGAGGGAACCACACCGGCAACCATCGAGTATCAGGACGACCGCGTGGTCGCATTCCGGGATATCCATCCGATGGCGCCCATCCATATTTTGATCGTGCCCCGGAAACACATTCCCACGTTGAACGACGTCGCATCGGAAGACGTACCGTTGCTCGGCCACTGTCTGGACGTCGCGCGGCAGCTCGCGCGGACACTCGGGATAGCGGATCGGGGATATCGGATTGTACTGAATACACGTGCCATGGCCGGTCAGTCGATCTACCATATCCATTTTCACCTGCTCGCCGGTCGTCCGTTGCGATGGCCCCCGGGATAACGAATGTGGGAATCGCACATGACCGCACGCCGGTCGAACGGCCGCATGCGTGTTTGGGTGGGGTGTTCCGGATGGTATTACCGTCGCTGGAAGGGTGTCTTCTATCCGGAAGACCTGCCCACGCATCGCTGGTTTGCGTATTATCAGGAACATTTTGATATCGTGGAACTCAATAGTCCGTTTTATCGGTTTCCGAAACGCGCGACCGTGCGCAGCTGGTTGCGGTCCGTCCGGTCGGAATTCCGTTTTGTCGTTAAGGTACATCGATCGATCAGCCATTACCGTCATTACGACCGATGGCCCGCATTTTACGATGCGCTGGAACCCCTCGGAGACCGCTTGCGGGTCATCCTCATGCAGTTGCCGCCGTCCGCGCGAGCGGATGTGGACCTGTGGCAATCGCTTCTGGCGCCGCTATCCGTGGATTTCTGTCACGCGATCGAGTTCCGGCACGTTTCCTGGTTCGACATGGCGGATCGCCTGTGTGCGACCGCACCGCCACACGTCCTTCTCGTATCTGTCAGTGCGCCCCGTTCGACCGGGATCCCGGAACGGTTGCTGGTCACGCACGACCGGGTCTATCTCCGCATGCACGGACGCACAGCATGGTATCGGCATGACTATACGGACGGGGAGTTGATGCTGTGGATCGAACAGATCCGTGCGGCCTGCCCGGAAGAGGTGTATGTATTTTTCAACAATGACGTGGGGGGCAATGCACCGCGCAACGCACTGCGCATGCGCACGTTGCTGTCCGCGGGGGCATAACGCCCGGTTCCACCCGCTGCGGGATCCCCGATATCAATCGTGGAGGTGGATATCCATCAGTAACCCGGCGGGGAGTTTGGGATAGAAGTATGTGGATTTTGGAGGCACACGTTTCCCCTGTCGCGCCATCGCGAACAGGTCCGCGACGGGAATCGGAGGAACGGCGATCGCCAGATGTGCGCGGTGGCGCGTCAGGGCGTCCACGATCTCGTGGGGCCACGGCGTATACGCCACGCGATACTGCTCTGCGGATAGACCGAACGCGTTTTCCAGGATACGGCGGAAGAACGTTTCCTCCACATACCGTACGGTGGGCTGCGCTGCCACGTCTGCCGGTACAGACGCGTTCGGACGGATACGCCATCGGTAGACCCGGAGCGGATCGGGGGTGATCGTCAGGATGCGGTGATCCCGCAGGTCCTCGCCCATTCGACGCGCCAGCGCGTCCGGTCCGGACAGGTCGAACGTGTCTTCCAGCAGGAAATATGCCTCCAGATGGCGCATCATGGC
The DNA here is from genome assembly GCA_964541595.1 of uncultured Acidobacteriota bacterium. Classification (GTDB taxonomy): domain Bacteria; phylum Acidobacteriota; class HRBIN11; order HRBIN11; family HRBIN11; genus CAZIRO01. The sequence continues at coordinate 6,427 of CAZIRO010000067.1, read as the reverse complement.
CGTCCGGTCAACGGGAGCGTGAAATGTCACCAGCCGATGATAACCGAATTGCAGCGTTCCCGGCCACTGGATCGTGGTGATGAACGCGAGGATCGTTTGACAACACGGTATATCCGCACGGCGACGTGCGATCCGCCGGGCGGCTGCATAGCGGTGATGGCCGTCTGCGATCAGTACGGTGTGATCACGCAGCACGTCCTGCAGGGTGTGCATGACGGTCGAATCGCGGATCGCCCAGATCGTATGCTGCTCCCCGTCGGTGTGGATATTGAGCAACGGCGGCTGGTGGTCCAGAAGCGACCGGACCTGATCGATGCTGTCCCAGTGCGCGTCCGTCAACAGCATCACCGGAGAGGCCTGCAGGCCGGTGATCGCCATGAGCCGCTCGCGGTCCCGGAGGGGTTCGGGTTTGATCTGCTCGTGTGGAAGAATCTCTTTCGGTGTACCGAGTTCGACCCGCACACGGACGATGAGACCGTTGCGTTCCATCCGGTCGGATTGGGGTGTGCGGAAACGGTGCCGGTGCCAGTAGATCGCGGGACCGCCCGTCGACCGCAGGACCCCCTGTCGGATCCACGCGCGCAGTTGCTGCCGCGCCCGAACGTAGTCCGGATCCCCCGATGTCGTTGCGTCCATCATCGGAAGGTCGATGCGTACGATGTTGTTCGGGCACTGCGCCACCAGCTGGTGGTACAACCGTGCGTCGATAAGGTCATACGGTGGCGCCAGACAGTGCGCAATGTGTTCCGGTGCACCCTGATAGATCCAGGCCGTAAAGGGTTCGATCCGGATCATGGACGGTTCCATTACGCGGGTTCCCACTGGAAGATCGATTCTACGGTATCCCAGTCGATCCAGTCGAAAATGTCTTTGCCCACGCGCATGCGAAACTGTTCCGCCAGCGACATCGCCGTGCCGGCCGCCTCGTCAATCACGATCCGTTCCACCCGGTGCATGGGAAAAAACATCGTGCTCATCCCGATGACCGTATGACGCTCCCCTTCCTGCCGGGCGAGTTCACGCGACCAGTCGTCAAACGATGCGAGTTCAATGCCGTGCACCCAGATCCCCTCCGGCACGATGGCCAGCAGGACACCCCATATTTTTTCTTTTGGATTATATAGAGAAACGATGACGGTATGCCGTCGCAATCGCAATACCCTGCGTGTCATGATCCGCACTCAGTGCCGGATGGGTTGCATCGTTTGGTGTGTCGGACCCCGAACCAACGTATGCACCTGTCGATAGCGGGATCCGGTGTCCCGTCGTTCGTATCGGTACCCCGTTCATCCGTCCGTCTGGTAGCCCAGCACCGTTTCCTTGAGAAATACCTTCAGATACGGTTTGGGAAATCCGAGGAACGCCTTGCGGCGGATCATATCACAATCACGGCAGGGCACGACTTTTGAGCAATCCCGTAAGCGCATCGCACGCCGCAATTGCCGCATGGGGGCGCCGTTCCAGATTTCACGAATCGTCTGGGTGCGGACGTCCCCGACCTGCAGGTCACAGTAAAAGTCCTGCGGACAGGGGGCAACCCGGCCGTCCCAGTGAATGACAAGCGCGTACCAGGGAAACGTGCACGGTGTGAATACATGCCCTACAGCATACCCGGACTGGTGGTAACTGCCGGCCCAGTTGTGCGGTTCCTTGACAATGAATTCGTCCAGGGGCAACCCGGCAAATTGCCGTTCAAACGCATACCGCTGGGGAGAATCCGGCGACAGGTGCTCGTTCAGATGAATGACTTCGATGATCGTGTACGGGGTCTTGCTTCCCTTTTTCTTTTTGATCTCCAGAAAACGGATGATGTTCTCCAGCGTCTTTTCGAAACGTGCGTTGACGCGGATCGACTCATAGGTTTCCTTATCGAACCCGTCGAATGAGAACGACAACAGGTCCAGTCCGGCATCGATGAGCGCATGCGCGAGATCTTCCCGCAGCAGCGTGCCGTTCGAATGCAGTCGGGTGTAAATGCCTCTCTGTTTGGCATATGCGATCATGTCTGGAAGACGCCGATGCAGGGTGGACTCGCCGGTATGGTGCAGGTTGATGTCGTACACGAATGCTGCGGCTTCGTCGATGATTTTTGTGTACAGATCCCAATCCATATACCCTTTCGCATGCGCACGTGGCATGCTCTGCGGACACATCACGCACCGCAGATTACACCAGGAAGTCGGTTCGACCCAGAGGCGGATCGGCAGGTAGGGAACCGTTTCCCGGCAGCGCAGATAATGCCAGGCAGCCTGCAGCAGGGTTTTGCGCACGCGCCAGGGAAATTGACTCAATCCCATGGGTTGCCCTCACGGTGAACGTCTGTTCGACGCACGTTCAGCACCCGTCGTGTGATCACGATGGATCGACCGAAGGGGGCGGCATACCAACGATGCGTGGGCTTCATTGTACGCCATCACTCCGCGAATGTCCATACGTACCGTCCGCACGGTGGACGCGCAGGATAGGCCGTACATGTCGCCGATCAGGCCTGACCGATACGATCCCGCAGGGCCCGCAGGGGCGCCCAGCGGGGATCTACCGGCTCCTCTTCACATGCACATCGTTCCGTCAGTACCACGGCCCCGCAGCGGAAACAGATGTACCCGCAGTCGGGCCGACACAGGCGTTTCATGGGAACCTGCAGGAGAATCTGTTCGTGAATCATGGTCCAGATATCGATCTCGTCGTTTGCAAAATAGGCCGTAATCAGATCCGCCGGATCGGTAATCCGCATGGACTGTTTCGGTGCCATCGTGATGGGCAGGTAGATGGATTCGAAATGCGTGTCGATCCGCAGCTCGTAGTGTTCCAGACACCGGTCGCAGGGAATCTGCAACCGTGTTTGCACACGTCCGGTGACTGCGACACGCTGGGGCGATCCGTAGAAACAGATGTAGAATCGCACGTCTTCTACGATGCGCAACTCGTCCGCCAGCAGTTCAAACCGTTCCGGGGGCACGCACCGTCGGATCTCGACGCGGGGGAGATCCTCCAGGACCCGGACCGAAAACCGTTCACGGTACATCCGAGAAGACGGTGGGTGTTTTCGCATGTTTCACCTGCCGGGATCACCGGATGATCGGGACATCGTGTCGTCTTCATAATAGGCGAAAACGGGGGAAGCGACAATCGATGCGGGCTGGGATCGGGACGGGCAATGGGACATGCGCACCACCGGATCCACCGGTGTGCCGGTGGCCACCGGTCTCCGGTCCCGGGTGGCGGGTGGCAGGTGTCAGGTGCCAGGTCCCAGGTGTCGGGTGGCAGGTATTTGCGACGGGAGACGGAAGACAGGGGACGGGGCATCGCATGGGCGGGGGATCACGCATGACCAAATGGGTCCCCACGGTGTCCCATGGCCTGGCCCGATTTCAGATGCGGGCTGGGACGTGAAGTGACAGGGGAAAAGTGACGAAAGTATCAATACACGACACCTTATCCCACCTAACTCGCCGCACGAACTTCTTTGAGCAGACAGCATTTCTTGTACTTCTTCCCGCTTCCGCAGGGACACGGATCGTTGCGACCGATCTTCGGATGTTTCCGACGGACCGTATGCACGACGCCGGCGTGGGCCTCTTCCGGGGCTGTCGCAGCGGCCGTTGTCGCCGCCCCCGCTGCCGCTTCGGGAACGCGGGCGAGTTCCGGTCGCCGGTACTGGTACCGCTGCGGCTGGCGGCGGCGCACGGTCATGGTTTCCGGGGCGGCCACCTGCACCCAGTAGATGTACCGCAGTGCCGTTTCTTCCACCCGGTCGAGCATTTCCTCAAACAGCTGGAAACTCTCCCGTTTGAATTCCACGAGCGGATCTTTCTGCCCGAATCCCCGGAACCCGATAGTCTCTTTCAGCAGGTCGAGCGCGTACAGGTGTTCTTTCCAGTGACTGTCCAGCACGTACAGCACAACGTCACGCAGGAACGCATTCCACAGGGACGGATCGGACACGAGCGCGGCTTTTTCCTGCAGGCGGGCCTGAAGCATTTCGATCAGCCAGTCCTGCAGGGCCTCGGGACCCATAATGTGGGCTTCAACCACCTGCGCATACAGGTCGTCCGGACGGATGTCCCACTGGAACGTCTCGTACAGACCGCGCGCCAGAGTTTCCCAGTCCCAATCCTGCGGGTCGTACTTTTCCGGACAACTCTCCGCGACCAGCCGCCCGACCACGTTTTCCAGGGCCGCACTCAGGAAGTCCGTCACCTGTTCACCGCCCTCCATCATCCGTCGCCGCAGGCCGTATACGAGTTCCCGTTGCCGGTTCATGACGTCGTCGTATTCCAGGAGGTGTTTTCGGATGTCAAAATGCCACTGCTCGACTTTTTTCTGCGCGTTCTCGATCAGTTTGGTAATCGTTCGATGTTCGATCGGTTCATCATCGGGCATGTTGAACCGTTCCATCATCCGCTTCATCCGGTCGCCACCGAACAGACGCAGGAGGTCGTCCTCCAGGGAGAGGAAAAACTGCGAGGACCCGGGGTCACCCTGGCGTCCAGCGCGGCCGCGCAACTGGTTGTCAATCCGACGTGCTTCGTGCCGTTCCGTTCCGATCACGTGCAGTCCCCCGAGGGCCACGACTTTTTCATGGTCTTTCCGGCATTCTTCGCGAATGCGGATCATCTCCGGCAGCACGTCATCCACATCGAGACCCTCGATGCGCTGTGCGATCTCCCGGGCGCGTTCGATGTCGTCCCGCAGGACGGCTTTAATGAACAGTTCAATCTGCCAGTCGTAGCGATTGAACCCCTTCCGTTCCAGCAGTTTTGCGCAGAGGGCTTCCGGATTGCCGCCGAGGATGATGTCCGTTCCGCGTCCCGCCATGTTCGTCGCGATGGTCACCGCGCCGCTGCGTCCCGCCTGGGCCACGATTTCGGCTTCCTTTTCGTGGTACTTCGCGTTCAGAACGACGTGCGGGACCCCTTCCCGTTTGAGCATCCGGCTCAACCGTTCCGACTTCTCGATCGAGGTTGTACCGACCAGAATGGGGCGTCCGAGTTCGTGCAACCGTTTGATCTCGCGCACAACGGCGCGGAATTTCGCGTCTTCTGTCTTGTAGATGACGTCCGGGAGTTCGTCCCGGCGGAGCGGTTTGTTTGTCGGAATGACGACGACGTCGAGTCCGTAGATCTTCTCGAATTCAGTGGCTTCCGTTGCTGCCGTACCGGTCATGCCGGCGAGTTTTTCATACATCCGGAAGTAGTTCTGGATCGTGATCGTGGCGAGTGTCTGGTTCTCGGATTCGATACGGACCCCTTCTTTGGCTTCGAGCGCCTGATGGAGTCCCTCGCTGTACCGGCGTCCCGGCATGAGTCGACCGGTAAATTCGTCCACGAGGATGACCTTGCCGTCCTTCACGATGTAATCGACGTCTCGTTTGAACAGGTGATGGGCGCGAATGGCCTGGATGATCCCGTGCAGGTCGTCCATATATCGGGGATCGTACAGGTTGTCGATCTTGAGGAGTTCCTCGACCCTGCGGACACCGGCCTCGGTCAGGGACGCTGTTTTGCGTTTTTCGTCCAGTTCGAAATGCACGTCCCGTTTTAACTGACGGGCAATTCGGTCATACAGATAATAGCGGGACGTATCTTCTTCGACGGGACCGGAGATGATCAACGGTGTCCGGGCTTCATCGATGAGGATGCTGTCCACCTCGTCGACGATGGCATAGTAGTGCCCGCGCTGGACCATATCTTCCAGGCGGGTTTTCATGTTGTCCCGCAGGTAATCGAACCCGAACTCGTTGTTCGTACCGTATGTGATGTCACACGCATACGCCTGTCGCCGTTCCTCGTCGGACATGTCGTGCTGGATCACGCCCACGGTCAGACCGAGGAATTCATAAACCGGTCCCATCCAGTACCGGTCACGCCGGGCGAGATAGTCGTTCACAGTGACAATGTGCACGCCACGTCCCGTCAGTGCGTTCAAATAGGCGGGCAGGGTGGCGACCAGTGTTTTTCCCTCACCGGTAGCCATTTCAGCGATTTTTCCCTCGTGCAGCACGATGCCGCCCATCAACTGCACGTCAAAATGGCGCATGTTCAACACGCGCCGTGCCGCCTCGCGCACGACGGCAAACGCCTCCACGAGGAGGTCGTCCAGGGTTTCACCATGGGCCAGACGCTGACGAAATTCGTCCGTCCTGGCACGCAATTCCGCATCGGAGAGGCGCCGGACTTCGGGTTCCAGCGCGTTGATGCGGTCGACGATTTTCTGTAACCGTTTGATCTCCCGTTCGTTTTTCGTGCCAACGACTTTGGCAAGTACCTTTGCGATGATCAGCATGGGCATATCCCTTCCGGGTCGAGTCGCACCACCGTGCATTCATCATACCAATAATCGGTTTCCGTCGTCCAGGATGCAAACGGTTGCATCTGAAATCGGGACAGGCCATGGGACACCGTGGGTCCCCATGCGGTCATGCGCT
>CAZIRO010000066.1:0-13553 GCA_964541595.1 uncultured Acidobacteriota bacterium | reverse complement strand
CTCTCAGTCAACGGAGGATGCCATGGTCGCTTGACTTCCACGAGAGAACCTACCGTCTACAACGAACGATCCCATGGGCACGGCTATGCCCAAAGGGTCCATCATTTGGGAAATGGACCACTTAGTGGTCCATTTCTCAAGTCTGTATCGATGCCTTCTCCGCACCGTCGCCTCTTCCCCAGGGGAGAGGACGCAGCATCCGGGCTCGGGATCAGTCCCCCGCAGTGAGCGGTTAAGTGAGCCGTAATGGGACACAGATACACGCAGACGCGGCGCAGATAGGTTTCTTAACCTGCGTCTGTCTGCGTACATCTGCGTCCGATACGAACTTGGGAAATGGACCACTTAGAAGACCAACTTTCTGGATACCCGGTCATTCAGCCAGTCCGAGTTTTTGCAGCACAGACTCCATGGGGACACCGCGCTCGCCCTCTGCTACGGCTTGCCGCCGTCGGAGCAGGCGCTCACGGATGGATTGCCGCAACAGCAATCCCTCGTCCGGGTCTCCGAGCAACTCCCGAAGCTTTTCCTCGATGACGGATTCCACAAGCTCCCGGAACTCTTCCACTGTCATCTCACCGACGGTGGTCATGGCTTCCTCTCATTCATCGGTCTTGATGAAACCATACCAGGCGAAAATATTTCCGTCAAACCGGTGAACCTCCGGGATCGGAACGGGAAATGGAGCCATGAGCAATTGCAGACGTGCATGGCGCTCCCGGAGGGACTCGAACCCCCAGCCCTCGGCTTAGAAGGCCGATGCTCTATCCAGTTGAGCTACGGGAGCACCCGGGCAGAATGAACCACCGTGGAGTAATGGGAGGAAAGGGGTCGCGAACTGTCCGTACGATCGCGGCCATCTGATGCCCATTTCTGACCATCAGTGGCCATACACAACTGTGACCGGGCGACCGCGATCGGTCGCCCTGCGGTTTGCGTCCCCTTTTCTCCCGTCACTCCATCTGGTCGGGGCGAGAGGATTCGAACCTCCGACCCTCTGCTCCCAAAGCAGATGCGCTATCCAAGCTGCGCCACGCCCCGACGCCTTGCACCACTCAAAATTATAATCCCCCACCGCGTCCGGGCAACCGTCGATTCTGCCATCAGGACAGGAAATGGGACACTGAACGGTCCATGTGGGCAGCGGCATATCGATTCCGCCGGGCATGTCATTCCCCGATCCCTGACACCTGGGACCTGAAACCCGACACCCGGTGTCGACCGGGATATACGCCACTCCGGTGCATCCCCTGTCCCATTTCCCGTCTCGATCCCGGGATTTCAGCCGATTGTCACATCCTCCCGGAAAGCCTACATTTTCAGTTGGATGTACCCAGCGGGGAGAACGTACGCATGACCCGAGTTGCCTTCCAGGGGGAACGCGGTGCATTCGGCGAGGAAGCCGTGGTGCAGTATTTCGGGGATGAGGCCGAACCCGTCCCCTGCGGAACATTCGCCCAGGTATTCCAAGCCGTCGCCGGCGCTCAGGTCGATTACGGTGTAGTCCCCATTGAAAACTCGATCGCCGGAAGCGTGCACGAAGTCTACGACCTGCTTCGACAATACGATCTGTTTGTTCGGGGAGAACGCATCATCCCGATCGAACTCTGCTTGCTTGCGCTTCCGGGCCAGACGCTTGCGGACATTCGTAAGGTCTATTCGCATCCCAAGGCCCTCGAACAGTGCGCACGCACCCTGCGGGACCTGCAGGTGGAAATCATTGCGCAGTATGACACTGCCGGCAGTGCCCGATTGATCCGCGATCAGGAACTCACCGGTGTCGCCTGTGTGGCCAGTCGCCGTGCGGCGGTGATTTACGACCTGGACATCCTTGCCGACGGGATCCAGGACATTCGGGAGAACTACACACGGTTCATTGTTCTCGGTCGTGACCCCGTGGCCCGCCAGCCCGGACCCGCAAAGACCATGCTCGTCATGGCGGTCGCGCATGTGCCCGGTGCACTGTATCGGGCACTCGGATGCCTTGCGGAACGCAACATCAATCTCCTGAAACTGGAATCCCGTCCCTCACGGAATCGCCCCTGGGAATACGTATTTTATATGGACTTTGAGGGTCATCGGGACGACCCGGAGGTGGCCGCATCGCTTGCCGATCTCGCCCAGTACACGCAATGGATGAAAGTGCTGGGATCGTTTCCCCGGGAAGCGTGAATTCCGATCTGTTACGACTTTCTTCAATTCGTCGTGATCTACTTGCAACAACCCGAACCATGAACGACCTTTCGGGAGATGACCGATGCGCCGGTATGAGAGATGGATGATCGCGGGGCTCTGCATACTTTTGCCTTCAATGGCCTGGGGTGCTTCTGCATTCCTGGCCACGCAGGTGGTCACTGCAGATTCTCCGAAGAATCCGGACGGCGGCATATTCGAAGTGTTCTTCACGCACCGTTTTTCCCAGACCATCGCAGATTCTGACCTGAACAACCTGTTCGGACTGGACAGTTTTGCATATACGGGTCTGGGGCTCGCATACGGTGTGAGCGATACCTGGAGCCTCGCCCTGTACCGGACGGCAAACGAAAAGAATTTTGAGGCGACACTCCGCTGGCAATGGCTCTCTGCAGACGACGGCATTGCCGATCTCGTAATACGCGGCTCGCTGAATTTCAATACGGACCCGGGGACCAACGACCCCCTCCGGCTGGGTCTGGAGGTCATTGCGGGTGTACACGTCGGTCCCCTGAGCCTCATGGCCGCTCCTGCGTATATGACGAACCCGGCACGGGTCTCCGGAGAGGACCCGTTCACGTTTGGGATCATCCTCGGTGTCTCTGTCCGCGTTCTGGAAACGGTCAGTATCGTTGCGGAAGCCGTTCCGGTCCTTTCCGGATACCGTCTGCGGGATGTCCAGGGGACGTATCATCCCACCTGGGGCGCAGGGGTTCAGATCGAGGTCGGCGGTCATGTGTTCACCCTGCTGGTAACCAACCAGGTGGGGACCACACTGGACCAATTCCTGCCCGGCGCGCCCACGTCTTCACCGCGTTTGGGATTCAACCTGGTGCGTCGGTTTTAGCGGTGGATTCCATTGTACCGTTGATCTCCGGTCCGTACAGCGCCCGCAGGGTCCGTACAATGTCTGCGTGCTCGCTGAATGACCGCGCAGCCGCGAATGCGATACGATAATAGGACGTCGGATCGTTCATGTACAGTTCGATGATGGCCAACATCTGCCGTTCGAAGTCCGCATAGTCGTTTTCATCGATTTCACGGGCTGCCGGATCGTGGTAAATGTCCAGCAAAGTGTCCATTTCCCGGCCGAAAAACCATCCGTTATACCCGTGCCGGATCATTTCCAACGTGCCTCCGTCCCGGGCCGACAGCGTGGGCACGCCATTAATTCCGGCTTTCATGAAACTCGTACCACAGGCTTCCCAGCCGGAAAACGGTGTAAACAGAAACACCTCGCCACGGGGAATGACAAACCGGGCAGCCTCCAGATCATAGTGTTGCAAAACATGCACCATCGGGTATCTCAGGGCCAGGTGAAAAAACCGATGTGCGGCTTCGATGCCGTCCCGATCATGCGGATGCGGACGACCCCCCAGGAGAAACACAGCGGGTGTGTCCGGATGGCGCTCGATGAATCGGCAGACAAAATATGGCCGTTTATACCGGGTCAGGCGTCGTGTCCACACCACGATAGGACCGCGTGTTTCCGGTAAATGTAAAGAGGCGCGTATTTCCCGACGCAACTCCTGCCGTACGGCAATGAACCGTTCCAGGTCACCGGCGCGCACGGCCCGGGCGATTTCCGGGTGCTGCCACCGGGGCAGGTACACGCCGTTGGTGGCGGCACGGATCCGATGGCGCAGTACGGGGTACAGCCTGCGGCTGATCTCCGCGTGTTTACGGGAGACAGCGAACACCCGGGCTGCATACTGCAGGGCCCACTCTGTCAGGTTCAGCGGATCAGAGGCCGTATCGAGGTTCGGCATCAGGCCCCGACGGATCCAATCGTCAAACTCCCGCTGGATCCAGGACCTGGGAAACGTTGGGTGTCCCCAGGGACCGGGGGTATGCAGCACAAACCCCGTCTTCTCGCGGGGTACGGACGTAATACCCAGCGCGGTACTGCTCTCCTGGAAATCGACGCGCTGTACACGCTCCCAGCCGATGCGTGATTCGATATACGTGTGGGCTGCTTTGGCCAGCAGCGCGAGTTTCAGGAACCGCTCGTACGCGTCTGCTTCGATGTAGATGCGCTGGCACAGATTCCGGGCCCACTCTGGACATACGGCTTCGAAAAAAACCGCACGTGCATTGTGCACCCGATAGACGAGGGGTTTCACCACAACGGTTTCGCCGCGCAGAATAACGGTCAGATCGTGTTCCGGGTGGAGACGTGCAAGGAATGCGGGATCGGCCGATTCGGGAAGCAGTTCAAGGTGATCATTTCGTCGCTGCAGACGGACATACCCATGCCGATAATAGAGCGTCAATACCGTGTATGCTTCACCCCGGTGGGCCATGGCGTAGAACTTATCACCCTCCAGCACACCCAGACCGCCGGCGTAGGTGATGCTGTGGTCCAGCGCAAAATCCTGCGTGATGGAAATGATCATCGTGGGCTCCACTCACCCGGCAGTGATGTCACACTGTCCGATCATTCGGGCCGCACGGACGCGCTGCCCAGGGTGCGCAGAATCTTCTGCGCCTTCTGTCCCCATTCCGTTCGCGGATACATCTCAGCCAGTTGCCGCAGGTATTCCCGTGCCAGATCCGTCTGCCCGAGTTTGCCGGCCGTTTCATAGGCCAACCAGTATACATCCGGGGGCACCACATCCGCCGAAAACCGGGTCAGCACGTACTGAATGCGATTCATCGTTGCTGCATACAGTTTCCGCTTATAGTAGAAACGTGCGATGAGCATTTCATGGGCGATAATTCGCTGCGCCGCACGTCGATAGTATTCCTGCGCTTTCGTCCTCCACTCCGTATTCGGGTACTGCGCGATCACCTTCTGAAAGTATTCCAGCGCCTTCCATGTATTTTCCTGTGTACGCTGAGGTTTTTCTGATTTTCGGAAATAACACATACCGATCTGAAACAGTGCATATGGTGCATCCGGACTGGTTGGAAAAAGGCGGAGGAACTCCTGATACTCGTTCACAGCGAAATCCAGCGCTGCGCCGCCTTCACGGAAGTAACAGTCCGCTAAGTACAGTTGTGCACGTGCACGCAGGGGACTCTGCAAATACGCACGTACGAGGAAGCGGAACCGTTGCCGGGCTTCTTCCCACTTTTCTTTCTCCATGAGGGCCACACCCTCGCGGAAGAGTGCTTCATCGGACTTGCCGGCAAGTTGAACCGTCTGGGAGGACGCACAGCCCCACATCCACACACCCATGGAGATCACCCAGAGCATGAACATCAGGATTCGCCACCCTTTCATTCCCTTACTCCTGCCATGCGAACACGAGTTGCCGATCCCACATACGGCAGAACCATTCCCACTGTTGCCTGAGTCCCTCGGAGAGGGACGTCTGGGGTGTATATCCAAAATCTTCCACGGCCCGGCGGATATCCGCCCACGTATCCCGCATATCTCCGGGTGCCGGAGGTGCCCATTCAAACTTCAGGGTACGTCCGGTGATCTGCGCCAGGATCCCCAGGACCGTGCGCACGCTCGCGCGTGACCCGCCTCCGATATTATACACTGCACGGTCGGGTGCATATAACGCCGCACGGATGGTACCGTCCACGGCATCGCCCACGAAGGTAAAGTCCCGCGTTTGCCGACCGTCACCGTATATCCGAACGGACCGCCCGGAGCGGATCGCATACATGAACCGATAAAATGCCATATCCGGTCGCTGCCGGGGGCCGTATACGGTGAAATACCGCAGAATGACATAGGGAATGTCATACTGCTGGCCATACATGCGGACGAGGTGTTCTGCCGTCAATTTGGTCACGCCGTACGGGGATATGGGCAACAGCGGGCTGTCTTCCCGAAAGGGAATCTCCGGACACTGACCGTATACGGAAGACGTCGACGCATAGATCAAGCGGTGCGGGCGGTGGGTTTTCAATGCTTCAAGAACCGCCTGGGTGGCCGCGATATTGTGGTCGATATAATACCGGAAATGCTCTCCCCAGCTGCGCCGCACGCCGGGCTGCGCAGCCAGATGAAACACCGTTGTGTCGCCATCGACCCATTCCTCCCAGGGAAACGTGCGCACGTCGGTTTCAAACCACCGGAACCGCGGGTGTTCCTGTAGACGATGGAGGTTCCACTCTTTTAATTCGCGCGGGTAGTAATCCAGCATATTGTCCACCCCGACGACTTCCCATCCGCGACGCAACAGCGCTTCTGCCAGATGCGATCCGATAAAACCGGCCACTCCGGTGACCACCGCACGGTTCATTGACCATCATTCTCCTGCATGTGCCGAAGCTGGGCATAGACTTCCGGCGGCATTCGGCACAGCCGTCCTGTGGTATTTACCACCGCATGCCGTGTCTCTCCTTCGGCGAGCAGTGTTTCACTCTCTGCATCCAATACACGGTATGCGAATGTGACCTGTACCGGACTCACTGCCCGCACCCAGGATTCCACAATCACCACCTGATCATACTGCGCCGGTTTTCGATACCGCACCCGTGCTTCCACAACGGGCAGATGGAACCCCCGGGCAATCACGCTCCGATAGGGCAGACCCACCGAACGCATGAGTTCCGTACGTCCCATTTCAAACCACACGAAATACACCGTATGATGGACCCATCCCATCAGGTCCGCTTCCGGAAACCGTACCCGCACCCGGATACGATTCCGGCGCGTGTCCGAACCGGTAGCGCGGGAACGTTCTGCATCGCCATGATCGGATCTGACCGCACTCACGGGGCACGGCTCACGACGAACATGACGATATCCCGCGGGCGCAGCGGATACCCCGCGTTGGGAACCTGCCGGATAATGATCCCCGGAGGCAACCCTGCGTAGACCTCATATGCAATTTGACTCACACGATACCCGCTCTTCTGAAAGAAATCAAGCACCGGTTGCAACGGCTGACCAATGACATCTGGCATGATCAGTATCTTCGGACGTCCCCGATTGACCACGAGATGCACCGGTGTGTCATGCGGCACAGCCGTACCCGCAGGCGGGTCCTGCTGCAGCACAATATCGGATGGACCGGGCGCGCGCAGCCAGAGGATGTCCCCGACCGCCAGCCCAAGTTGTTGCAACTGCAAACGGGCCTCCCGGAACGTCTCACCGACGAGTTGCGGCACCCGTATCGTTGCCGGTCCCATTGAGAGGTACACCGTGATCGCGCGTCCCGGTTTGACCGGAGTGCCCGGTGCGGGTTGCTGTAGTGCGACATGCTGCGGAGGCACGGTATCGCTGAAGATGCCCGGCTGACGCACCTCCACACGCAGACGATGGGATTCCGCCCACCGCATGACGTCTTCGAGCGTTCGGCCGGTCAGATCGGGAATGCGCACGATCTGGCGCAACGTCGCGATCCGGATCGTCAAAAACGCGGACACACCCATCAACAGTGCTGAACTCACGATCAGAAACAACCCCCGCAGGACCCAGCGCAACAGTGCACGTAACCATCGAAACCGTTCACGTCCGATGCGCGATGGATTTCTGCGCACGCTGGATACTCTCCTGCACGCATGACTTCTCGATTAGACAACACGACATCCCCCGTGGCTCAATATCCGGATGGCATCACCCATGCAACGGCGGAAACGCGCGGATGTCCGGTGTTATTCAATATACGTGAGCCATGCGTACCGGTCCGGGACCCGGCCTTCGATGATCCCGAAAAACGCGTCCTGCAGACGACGTGTCACCGGACCGGGACGGCCCTCACCGATTGGAATCCCATCGATACTGCGGATCGGCGTGATCTCCGCAGCCGTTCCCGTGAAGAAGACCTCGTCTGCAATGTACAGCATCTCACGCGGGATGACCGTTTCCACGATCGGGATCCCCAGACTGCGGGCGAGTGTGAGTACCGTATCCCGGGTGATGCCCGGCAGGATGGACGCGCTCAACGGCGGCGTATACAGTTGTCCCCTGCGAACCACGAAGATGTTCTCTCCGCTACCCTCGCTGACATAGCCATGCACGTCCAGCGCAATGGCCTCGATCACACCGTGCAGTTTCGCTTCCATTTTGATCAACTGGGCGTTCATATAATTCGCCGCACATTTGGCCATCGGTGGTGTTGTATTCGGTGCATTCCGCTGCCACGAACTCACGATCACGTCCACACCGTTCCGCAGGGCCTCGTCTCCGAGGTATTTTCCCCACTGCCATGTGATAATCGCGACCTCGACCGGACAGGGTGACGGGTCCACACCCAGGGATCCGTATCCCCGATAGACGATCGGACGGATATAACATTCCTGGAGACGATTCTTGCGGATCAATTGAACAATGGCATCACGGATCACCTCCATGGGAAACGGCACGTCCATTCGATAAATTTTGCATGAGTCATACATTCGCTGCAGATGGGCATCCAGGCGAAAAATGGCCGGCCCGCGGGGTGTGGCATACGCCCGGATTCCCTCGAAAATTGCGGTTCCGTAATGGATCACGTGCGAGGCAATATGAATCCGTGCATCTTCCCATTTGACGAATGACCCGTTCATCCAGATCCATTCGGTTCTTCCGGGAAATTCTGTCATGGGTGCTTCTCCAGGGTGAGGTCGCTCCATTGTAGCATGTCCCGGACGGATTCGCCACTGCGCGGATCTGAAATCGGGACAGGCAATGGGACACGGTGGTTTCCTATTCGGCGATATCCCCGTCCCGTGAGACGCCAGTCCTCCCGGGACCGGATCACTCCTCCGGGACAGCGACCCGGGCAACGATCGTTCGCGCCATGCGCAGGCGGGTCAGGAGGGACGCTCGCTCGCGTGCATTCCGGACTTCGACCACCAGGGTATACCATCCCGCGGCGGACGGGCCGTCCACAATACGTGCGCGGACATCGTGCAGCAACTTCTGAATATTCGCTTCCGTCGCGTCCGGGCGGAACGCGACGCGCAGAATGAAACTGGACTGTTCCAACCGCTCGGTCTGATGTGGCCCGCTCAGGGTGCGATACACCGCGGATGATCGCTTGCGGATTCCAACGGTTACCAATCCGGTCAGGAGCACACCCAGAACGACGCCCATACATATATGCATCCACGGGCGCCACCGGGCAGAGGTTGGGAGGATTCGCGGTCCTGTTCCCTGTACCGGCATTTCCGATGCAAAAATACGCTGTGACACCCGCTGCCACCTCCATGGAGACGCACGAACCACCATGCTGAACACCGTCTGTATGGCATCCCGCATCTCCTGCAGTTCCCGCACCACAGCCTGACAGTCCGAACACGTGCGGACATGGGCCTCCACTTCGCCACGTTCCTCGTCCGTGAGCCTGCCGTTCACCAGCCAGGGAAGTCGTTTCTGCATCTCATCGTGGATGTGCGACCTCACATGTCCCCCTTTACATCTGACGCGGTGCACGGTCCGTACGGGCACCTCGCGATTCCATCGCCCGCAAGTGCTGACGTAAATACCGGCGTGCGTAATACACGCGTGTCTTGACGGTATTGACCGGACAACCGATCAACGCAGCGATCTCCGTGTATGACATTTCTTCCACGAACGCGAGTTCCAGGACTTCCCGATGGATCGGATCGAGTCGCAGGAATGCCCGTGTGAATAAGCGAACTTTTTCCAGCACTTCAATCTGGTCCAGAAGAGAAGGCATATACGGTTCCATCAGGGTACTGTCATCAAGGACAATCGTGGGTTTATGTCGTCGCAGAAAGTCGAACGCCTTATTGCGGGCGATTCCCATCACCCATGTGGAGACACTGGCGTGATTACGAAATCGATGTGCGTTCTGCCATACGGTCCACATCACTTCAACGACCAGGTCTTCTGCAACCAGCGGATCACCGACAATACCGGTCAGATACCGCATCAAGCGCATTTCATACCTGTGATAAAACGTTTCAAACGCCCGGGTATCTTTTCGTGCGATCGCGCTCAAAAGCGCCCGATCGTCCATCGCTGTTTCCCTATAAGTCGTTGCACGTCTGGAAAAAGTTCACCGCGAACTCGTGCACTGCAGCCCCGTGTCGGTTTGCTTGCGGGCAACGGGACAGGCATTGACCAGACCGTATCCGTACAGAACGTCCTTTCCGGGGGGACCCAGATCGCGCGCCGTGCGGATCAGGGCAGCCCGAACCCGTTCGGGGGAAAGATCGGGTCGGATCTGGAGGATCAGGGCCACGATGCCCGTGACGTGTGCGGCCGCCATGGAGGTACCGGACGCGATCCGGAATGTACCCCCCGGCGCCGTGCTCACGACGTCCACACCGGGGGCCGCAAGGTCGATATAGTCACCCCGGGACGCGTGCACGTACAGGTGGTTTTCCGCGTCGACTGCGGTGACTGCAAGCACATCGGGCAGTGCTGCGGGGAATATGGGTCGGGCGTCCGGTCCCCCATTTCCGGCCGCGGCCACAACGATCACATTACGGGTCGCAGCGGTTTCAATGAGTCGACGCAACAGGGGATCGTCTGGTCCTCCGATACTCATGTGCACGATCTGCACCTTCCGCTGCAGGGCGGCATCCAGTGCCCGGGCCAGTGTTTCCGAAGTGCAGATACCGTCCGGTCGTTCCGGAGTTTGGGACCAGCAGGCCCGGATAACGACCACGCGCGCATCAGGCGCAACGCCGGTGATACCGATACCGTTCCATGCGCGGGCCGCGATGATGCCGGTCACCAGGGTGCCATGCATTTCGGGTATATACGGCCGGTCGGTTACGTTTACGACCTCCAGAATGCGTCCGACGAGTTCCGGATGGTGCGTATCCACGCCGGTATCGATAACCGCAATGCGTACCCCCTTTCCGGTGGCCACCGTATGCACCTCGCGAACGCCGGTACGATCCAGTCCGTACTGGAAATCGGCCATCGGATCCCGGGCGGTGGCCAGCGTCATCCACAGGTAATTCGGCTGGGCCCATACCACGCGCGGGTCCTTCGAGAAGGCATCGACGACCTCGGAAACCGTACGATCGTCCGGGATGCGAAATCGAACCAGTGCGATATTCAGGGCACGTATGCGGGTGATCCGTTCCACCCGGAGTCGGAAATCGGCGGCAATATCGCGTGCCCGTTGCTGCACATCCGATCCGTCATCCAGACGAACTCCGGCCAGCACCTGCCGGGGGATGTACACCCCGCGGGACGTGTCCGGAAGCCACAGAAACCGTCGCGTGGCACTCTCTGCCAGCGGCTGACCTTCAGCGTGCAACCCCCGCACCTGCCAGACATATGCCTTTCCGGGTACCAGCCGACGTATATGGGCCATGGAAGGCGTCCACGCCGGTTCCCGTGTGAGCACCCGCAGTACCGGTTTCGCACCGTCCTGCGCACGGATTTCGAGCAGATACTGGGCAGCCTCCTGTAACCCCGTCCATCGGAACCGGACGGCCATCCGGTCGAGCATGGCCCCGTCTTCCGGCTGCAACAGGGTCAACCCCCCGGAGGACCCGACCGTGACCATGTAGAAGATCGTGGGGACTTCCGGTGCAAAAGTGCCGGGATCCAGCCGCAGGGTCACCCGATGCAGTCCCGGTTCAAACGTCGGCAGGACGGGGGGTTCCGGCGAGGCAATGACAACACGCCCCCCGAAGGTCAGGTATTCCCGTACCAGACTGATGATCCGGCCGTCGACCTCCCAGGCTGCCTGAAGCAGTCCCGAACCGCTGTAAGTGATCTCGGCAAATGCGCGGAGTTTCGGTGTATGCTGGGGAACGGTGACCATTCCCTGGCCGTTCGCAAATCGGAGTTCAATCCGCCGGATGGAAAGCGGTCCGATCGTACGGGAGACCAGGACTTTCCGACGCACGGTAAAGTCTTCCGGGAAACACCGTCCCTGCACGACCACCTCAAACGTCCGGTCTGTTCGATACGTGTGCGTGGTCGTCAGGGTCGAGGGAGGGGCTTTCCCGAGATCGGCGCGCGTTCCGTCGCCGAAGTCGATCGTCACCGCCGTGCATCGATACACCGGATGCAGTGTGAGTGTCACCTGCGTGGGCACGCTGACCTGCGTGGGTTCCGGGACCACCTGGAGCGTCGGTGGTGGCGGAGGCTGAACAGCAACGCGCGTGCGTGCGGTGCCGGCACAGTTCTGTTCACCGCGTGCCACGGCGGTATACGTTCCCGCGCGCATGTATGTATGGGTCGTCACCAGGGGAAACGCACCGCCCAGACGGATGCTCTGTCCGTCGCCAAAATCCAACCGCAGCCGACCACAGGTGCCCGTGCCCTGGACCGTGAATGTGACCGTCTCTCCGGGAAACACCACGGACGGTCGGGCAGTTAACCCCGTGATCTGACCAGGGCGAGGTGGTGCTGCACGCACGGTCAGCTGCGTGGAGCGCGTCAGATCGGTGGGCGTATTGCACGCCAGGATCGGACAGATAAGACACTGCTGCGCCACCGCCGTGATGGTATACGTTCCGGGGCGGCTATATGCATGTGTGGTCGTCCTGTTCAGTATGGTCCCTCCGGGGCCATTGATCGACCCCAGACGGGTCTGCCGACCGTCACCAAAGTCCACCACAAGATCGGAACAGATCAGGGTTTCTGAAGGAGGTACCTGGGTTAAATCAAAACGGACGGTCACGGTGACCGTTTGATTTTCCTGCGCCGGGTTAGGTGTGGCACGGACGGTCATCCCCACCACTGCCCATGCATTCGTGCTGGCAACCCAGAGGATGCCCCACACGATCACGGCAACCGGAACCCAGCGTCGTACAACCTTTTCAGATGCACTCCGGCAACGACGCTCCATGATCCCGTCACTCCTGATGTATCCGATTTCACGAACCGGCAGATGCACATATCACCGGGTTAAAACGGCCGGGGCAGTAGTGTGATCGGCAGCCCGAGTTCGAAGAATACGCCGAATTCCCAGACACTCTCCCGACCGTTCGGCCGCAAAGCATCGACCACCCGACGGTACTGCACCTGCAGGGTGAGTCGCTTCTGACCGCGGGCAACTGGAAACCGGCCCCAGTCCCAGGACACCCGCGCAACGCCGTTGAACTGGCGGTTGTCGAGTGTACCATCGGACGATCGATTCGCCGTCCAGGACGCCTGGCCGTCGAGGATCAACCGGCCGGACAGCAACCGCACCTGGGGTGTCAGCGTGAACAGGGTTGTCCGCATGCGCACGCCGGTGATTTCATCACGGGTCCAGGTCCAGCCGACCGTCGGTACAATGGACACGTCCGTGTGCACCTGCAGACCCGTTTGCAGGTGCAGATTCAGCGTGGTCGTCGCCGGAACCGTCCCGGAAGGTGAACGCTGACGGGTCCACATCGCCTGCACCGTCGCGTTCCATCGACTGCGTGCATAGGAAAGGCTCCCGGACCACGTATCCGTGGAAACAGCGAGTGGGGAAAATCCGATGGGTTCGTTCCGGCTCTGCTGGCGGCTGCGCTGATACGTGAGGTACAGGGTGGGCCAGTTTTGCGGA
>CAZIRO010000065.1:3108-13558 GCA_964541595.1 uncultured Acidobacteriota bacterium | reverse complement strand
CCGCCACCATCGACCCTCTCCAGGCCGTTGCCGATGTGCACGCATCTTCTGACCTCCTGCCCGAACGAATACAAACAGCATAAAAGTTGTTATATTCAAAGTCAAGTTGGGTGCATGGCTTGCGACTCCGTCTTCGATGCATCAGGTGCAGGAAGATTTGGGTCGGCCGGACGTGCGTGGTGGGGTTGCGTCGGGTGCGCGGGAGTGGCAGCCAGAAGAATTTCCTGGTGCGATCTCAGAGAGATTTCGTTTTGCCCGTTTTCACCTGTCCGTATAGAATAAAAAAACCGTATCGGGAGATGATCATGGTGACTCTGGAAGAGCGCGTATCCGCACTGGAAGCACAACAACAGACAATGTTGCAGGAGGTACGTGCACTGCGAAAAGAAGTCGGCCAAGCGCTGCTTCAGGTGCAGCAGCAGATGCTGGACATGACCGGGGTGCTCGCCCGGATTCTGGAGCAGATGCACGCCGGATTCGCCGAGGTGCATCGACGGATGGACGATACCAATCGACGGATCGACGATACCAACGGGCGCATCGACGATACAAACCGGCGGATTGATAGCATCAACCGGCGGATCGACGATACCAACCGACGGATCGATCGTCTACTCTGGATCATGCTGGCCACACTGGCCACGGTAGTTGCGGGCCTGCTGAGTATGGTGTTTCGCCTGGTGTCCGGGTAAGTGCCTGCATGATGTGCCATGCAAAACGATCCTGCATGTGATAGAATCTCGCGAACGGTCCATTCCGAAATCGGACCGAAAAACGAGACCCACATGCAGGATGACAGCCATGGAAAAGTTCAACATCATCGGTAAACGTACGCCATACATTCAGGGTCGAGACCAGGTCACCGGGCGTGCCGTATATACGGACGATATTCGGCTGCCGAACATGCTGGTCGCCCGTATCCTGCGCAGTCCGTTGCCGCATGCACGGATCCTGAAAATCGACGTTTCAAAAGCTCTGCGTGTTCCCGGTGTACATGCGGTGATCACCGGCAGGGACCTCACCACCCGATATGGCGTGCTCCCGCTCGGTCGGGACGAGACCGCCCTGGCCGTCGATCGTGTGCGGTATGTGGGCGAAGGAGTGGCTGCTGTTGCCGCCGAATCGATCGAAGCTGCCGAAGAGGCACTGGAGCAGATCGAGGTGCTGTACGAACCCCTGCCGGCATATTTCGACCCGCTGGAAGCCATGCAGGCGCCGCCACCGTGGATTCATGATGACCGTCCGAACAACATCTATCGGGAGTATCACCACCATTTCGGAGACGTTGATCGCGGGTTTGCCGAAGCCGATTACATCCGGGAACACCACTTTTTCTGTCCGCGTCTGAACCACGCCGCGATGGAACCCCACAGTACCGTGGCGATGGTCGATCTCGCCGGTCGACTGACCGTGTGGTCATCCACGCAGACGCCATACTATCTCCACCGTGCACTGGCACGGGTACTGGAACTGCCGATGCACCGTATTCGGGTGATCAAACCGCAGGTGGGCGGCGGGTTTGGCGGGAAAGACGAACCCCTACCGCATGAGATCGTGTGTGCGAAACTCGCACTCGTCACCGGTCGACCCGTGCGTCTCACGATGACGCGGGAAGAGGTGTTCTATCTCAATCGCGGTCGTCCGGAACAGCACATCTGGCTGAAGATCGGGGTCAAACGGGACGGAAAAATTACCGCTGTTGAATGTAAAGTCGTCCAGGACGGTGGTGCCTACTGCAGTTATGGTATCGTCACAATCCTGTACGCCGGCCAGTTGCTCGCCGCGATCTACGATATTCCGAACATCAAATACGACGGATACCGGGTCCTGACAAACAAACCTCCCTGTGGTGCACAACGGGGACACGGTTCTGTCAATACCCGGTTTGCGTTTGAATCCCTGCTCGACATGATTGCGGAAGACCTGCACCTCGATCCGGTCCGCATCCGTGAGCGCAACTATTTGCGACCGAACACCCGCACGGTGAACGATCTCCGCATAACGAGTTACGGGCTGCCGGAATGTATTCGCCAGGTGGTGGAACGGTCGCGGTTTTTTGAAAAATGGCGGCAACTCCCCTACGGACGGGGTATTGGTCTCGGATGCAGCCATTATGTGAGCGGTGCCGGCCGATCGATCATCCGGTCCAGGATGCCGCATTCCAACGTACTCGTGAAGGTCGATGTGGACGGTGGGATTACAGTGTACACCGGTACGGCCGAGATCGGCCAGGGGTGTGACACCGTACAGGCGATGATCGTGGCTGAAGTACTTGGCGTGGAACTGCGCCGTGTTCGCGTGGTAGCCGCAGATTCGGACCTCGCGCCTCTGGACATCGGGAGTTATTCCAGCCGGGTGACGTTCATGGCCGGAAACGCTGCTTACCAGGCGGCGCAGCAGATTCGGAACCGGCTGGTCGATGTGGTCGCAGGGGCGTTGAACACTCCGCCGGAACGGATTGTCCTGCGCGATGAACGGGTTTTTGATCGGGACCATCCGGAGCACGGGGTCACGTTTGACGAAGCGGTATGGATGGCCCTGGAAGCGTGCGGCGGGACGCTCATCGGCAAAGGCGCCTATACACCGCCGCCGGAGGCGACCGGTGGCAGGTACCGGGGCGCTGGTGTCGGTCCATCGCCGGCGTACAGTTACAGTGCGTCCGTTGCGGAAGTTTCCGTGGACGTCGAAACCGGCGAAGTGCGTGTCGAACGGATCTGGACCGCGCATGACTGCGGGCGTGCGCTGAATCCGATGGCCGTGGAAGGTCAGATCGAGGGATCGGTTTCCATGGGCCTTGGACAGGCGATGTCCGAATGCGTGATCATGCAGGGGGGCCGGATCCTGAACCCCGGTTTGCTGGAATACAAGACGCCCGGAACCCTGGACCACCCGGTGATCGAATCGATCATCGTGGAATCCGTCGATCCGGAAGGTCCGTTCGGGGCAAAAGAAGTCGGTGAAGGCTCGCTTGCCGGCGTGATCCCGGCGGTGGCCAATGCAATTTACGACGCCATCGGCGTTCGCCTGGATGCGCTGCCGTTTACACCCGATCGCGTGCTCGCTGCGATTCGAAAGTACCGGGCACGGGCGGCGCAACCATCCGTGGCGCCGATACCTGCCGCATCGACGGCGGAACACACGCGGTAAACGTCTGCATCTTGACGCATGACGGCGGCAATCGATTCCAAACCGTATGATTCGGTGTGAGGGAGTCACATGCAGGGTCGATTGGCGGGCAAGCACGGACTGATCCTGGGCGTGGCCAACAAGTGGAGCATTGCCTGGGCGATCGCCCAGGCAGCCGCCCGTGAGGGCGCGCGCTTGATGATCACGTACCAGAACGAGCGTATCGGGAAGCAGGTCGTGAAACTGGCCATGACCCTTCCCGAAGCACGAACCGCACCCTGTGACGTCAGTGACGAAACCCAGATCGAACACCTGCGGGATACGATCCGGGATACCATGGGCCACCTGGATTTTATCGTGCACTCTGTCGCCTATGCGCATCGCGACGACCTGAGTGGACCGTTCTACCGGGTTCCCAAAGACCGGTTCATGCAGGCTCTCGACATCAGCGCGTATTCCCTGGTGGCCATCGCCCGGACGATGCGCCCGCTCATGACCGGTCGGGAGGGCAGTATTCTGACGATGACCTATCTCGGGGGTGAACGGGTGGTGCCGAATTATAACGTCATGGGCGTGGCCAAGGCCGCGCTGGACGCGATCGTGCGCTACCTGGCGCAGGACCTGGGACCGGAAGGCATCCGGGTGAACGCGATCTCCGCGGGCCCGATCAAAACACTTGCGGCGTCCGGAATCCGCGCGTTCCAGCAGATGCTGGATCATCACAAAACCCTGAGTCCGCTGCGCCGGAACGTCACCCAGGAAGACGTCGCGGAAGTCGCCGTGTTCCTGCTCAGTGACGCGGCACGGGGAGTGACCGGCACGGTGGTCTACGTGGACGCAGGGTACCATATTATGGCGGTATAACCGGTCAGGATTTCTGGACAATCATGGAGTTGCAGCATGGGAATTCCAGTGGACGTGTATGAGGTCATCGAAGACGTGCTGGGTAAGGAACCTGCACGGAAACTGGTCCACGGACTGGAACGGGCGATCGAAGCAGCACTGACTGTTCGATTGTCAGAATTGAAGGATGAACTATTCGAAAAGCTGGTGACAAAAGAGGTCTTTCTGGCCGAACTGCACGCTCAAACGCAGCAATTGCGTGTGGAGTTTCAGACACAGATCCACGGACTGCAAGCGGAAGTCCAGGAACAGATCCATGGACTGCAAACCACAATCCATCGATTAAATATGAAAGTAAACTTCCTGCTCATTCTGGTGATCCTCCTGTTGACCGTGATGAATCCCACGTTCGTGGACCTGATCAAAATCCTGCTGGGACTCTCCTGAAGGGGTCAAACCTTGACGATGCAGTCCGAAGTCGTGTTGATCACCGGTGGTGCCGGGTTTATCGGATCCCATCTGGCCGAGTTTCTCCTGCAAAAAGGGTATTTCGTGATCGTGATGGACAACCTGATCACCGGTGCCATTGAAAATATCGCGCACCTGCACAGTGACCGTTTTCTCTTCATCAAACATGACGTGACGAATTACATTTACGTCGATCGTCCCGTACAGAGTATTTACCACCTTGCCAGCCCGGCCAGTCCGAAGGACTATCAGGTGTACCCGATTCAGACCCTGAAAGTCGGTGCATTGGGCACGCATAAAGCGCTTGGTCTGGCGCTGCGTCATCGCGCGCGGTTTCTGCTCGCCTCGACTTCGGAAGTCTACGGTGACCCGCTCGTTCATCCGCAATCGGAAGACTACTGGGGAAACGTCAATCCCATCGGACCCCGGGGTGTATACGACGAAGCCAAACGGTTTGCTGAAGCGCTGACCATGGCATACCACCGGGTGCATCACCTCGATACGAAAATCGCCCGCATTTTCAATACCTACGGTCCGCGCATGCGTATGAACGACGGCCGTGCCATCCCGACGTTCATTGTGCAGGCACTGCGCAATGAACCCCTGACTGTATACGGCGACGGGTCGCAGACACGTTCGTTCTGTTACATTACCGACATGATCGAGGGGTTGTATCGTCTGATGCTGGCGGATTATCATCTGCCGATGAATCTCGGGAATCCGCAGGAAATGACGATCCTGGAACTTGCGGAACTCATCATTCGATTGACCGGATCCCGCAGTCGTATCGAGTTTCGCCCCTTACCGCAGGATGACCCGAAAGTTCGCCAGCCGGACATCTCCCGGGCCCGATCGATTCTGGGCTGGACCCCTTCGGTACCCATTGAGGAGGGGCTGAAAGAGACCATCGCCGACTTTCGGCGTCGTATGGGTCTTACCTGAAGCCGGACGCCGGAAGTCAGAAGTAAACGGATGGCCTTTGCGGTGCACAAATGGATTTGGTTCACGGCGATCGTCGGAGTACTGGGCGCTGTCATTGTGGGTGTCTATTTCATGCGCTGGCCGCGTACGGCCCGGCTGAATGCACCGGATGTTCCTCTCTCCATCAAACGGGCGTTCCAGACCCATCCGGATCTCCTGATCGTCGGCAGGTTCCGCAATACACCGAAACTGTGGCGTGTGCTCCCGCGGTTGGCCGAACGGATGGGCGTTACGATCACGCATCTACCCTGGTATGTTCCGCAGTTGATGCAACTCCTGGGCCGTGACGGATGGTGGATCGGCCGGCGGGCGGGAGACCGTATGGATTGGACCGTATGGACGCAACCCATGCCGGTGCTGGAAAAGGGTCTGCCGGTGCTGCATCGCGTCCTGCCCCGCGGGTGGACGCTCCGAACCGTATCTCCACCGCGCGGATGTCGAACCGCGTTCGTTCTGCGAATGCCCGCGTTTGCGGTGCCCGTGCATGGGAGTTTTTGCCAGACGGTACTTGTGCTATCTGCAGGGCCACCGGTACAGTGGTCCACCTTTCGGCCCCTGATGCGGACCGTCGTTCCCACCCGTCCGCAGACGCTCGCGGACAGCGATCTCACCGTATGGTGGATACCCGATCGCCTGCCGCTGACCCGGTGGATCCGTCGCGTGGCACCACGTATCATGCCGGATCAAAGAGACACGCGATCCAACGTCCCGATCGTCGGAACTGTTCATATCACGGACCGCACGATCGAGTTCCGGATCGGGTTTTGAATTTCGGCAGATTCCGGAAGGGGATCCCATGGGATACCGTTTCGTACGGCTACACAACGGCTGGCAGGTACTGTCGTATACCGGATGGTCGGATACCCGGTGCCTGCACGGACTGATCACGCGCGGACGCCCCGCCGGCTGGGATAAACACCCGGACCGGCCGGAAGATCGTGCACCGGACTTTGCACGGCGGTCCCGGCTCGCATTTGAACAGCGGCTGCACGAATTGCTGGTCCAGCTGGACATCGAAGACTGGGGTGTCGCCGCAACCCGTCAGGTACACGGTGCAACAGTGCTGTGGAATCCACCCGTTCACGTTCCGCAGCGACCGGAAGCGGACGGCATGTGGACCGACCGGTCGGAGGTACTGCTCGTGATCACCGTTGCCGACTGTGTCCCCATCTGGATCTACGATCCGGAACTGCCGGCCGTCGGGATCGTCCATGCGGGCTGGCGTGGGACAGTCCGGGGTATCCTGCTGGAAGCGCTGCAGGTACTCGAAGCACACGGCAGTAGCCTGACGCGTACGGAAATCGTCCTGGGACCGGCCATTTTGAAATGTTGTTATGCCGTCGGTATTGACGTTATCGAAACAGTCACGCGCGCGTATCCGGAGTGGGCGCCATACGTGCTCGAACAGCGCGGGGCCACATGGTTTTTCGATCTCTTCGGATTGAATATCCTGCAGGCCCGGATGATGGGCATTCGCCGTGTGCATATTCACCCCATTCGCCTGTGCACGTACTGTAACCCGCAGTGGTTCTTTTCCCACCGGCGGGGAGACACGCAGCGTATGCTCGCGTTTATCGGGCTGCGCAGTCCGCCCGTCGCATAAATGCGCAATGCATCATGATTTCAATCTGCGTTCAGTCATGGCCACCAGCAGATTGGCAACTGCCGTACTGATTACGGTACCGATTCCTTCCATGTCTCCTGAAGTCATCATCCATTCTACACGAGATCTGATCCGTCGCAGTGATCTGAAGTGTTTGAACAAAACGAACAATGGTCGGGTGGAGCGGTCGGTGTCACCCCACGGACGCAACACCCGTTCCTCTCTTACGACAATATCCATGGAGAACCTTCGGGAACGCGGGTTGCATTTCCGAACGCTTCCGGCCACACGGTCTTTGATGGAGGATACGATGGGGGATCCCAAAATCAAAGGACCCGTGCCACCGCCGACACCGCCGCATACGGGGGCCACTGAGGCGACCGAGCACGCCGATGCATCCACCCCTTCAACGGCACCGTCCGGCCCCGCGTCGGTTCCCCAGCGGGATCAGATCGTACGTGCGCCGCAGGACCCGCGCATTCGACGTGCGTTCACACGCCGATCCACCCGCAACGATCGCACCGCCCGGGAAGAACTCATGCGGGCGATCGAGCAACGTCTACAGGAGCTGGGCAGAACGTTGTCTCCGGAAGAACGTGAACGACTCATGGAAGTCCTGAACCACCTGCACGGTGCGGAACTGCAACGGGAAATTGATTTTCTGCAGAATCATGTGTTGA
The DNA here is from genome assembly GCA_964541595.1 of uncultured Acidobacteriota bacterium. Lineage (GTDB taxonomy): Bacteria > Acidobacteriota > HRBIN11 > HRBIN11 > HRBIN11 > CAZIRO01. The sequence goes on along the minus strand of CAZIRO010000065.1, from coordinate 5,857 downwards.
ACACTCCGAATGCCGACCGGGCCTTACGCACGTATGTCGAATTGCGTCAACTGCAACAGAACTCACCCCACCGACCGCCGCGACTGGACAATGCATTGATTCACACCCTCACACGTGGTGTGGCGGAACCCCGTCTGCCTGGAAGTCCTCAGGGACAGGAAGGGGTTCTGAACTACCGTCAGGCCCTGCAGGCCGCCCGTACAATGCAACAAATGCCTGAACGGTTCCACCAGGACATTCGTCAGTTGCTGAGTCAGGCACGTCAGCCGGTGGAGCAGATGCTGATCCTGAAAGCCGTTGCTGCAAGGGCCCATGCCCTGTCCAATCCACAGGGGCTGGACGCACTGGCGTTATCCTCCTCGAGTTCTCCTTACCGTACAGGTTCACCCGAGCCTCCCTATCGTCTCAGTCCGACACTTCGCCAGTTGCATGCATTTGCCGATACCATTCGAGGGATGGAGCGCAACGCATTAATTCAGCGAACGACGGGTATTGACGTCGACACAGATCAGATTCCGGAAGCCATACGACAGCAATTCACCAACGCATGTGTCCCTACGGTTGCACAGATGGTACGTGCGGAGGCCGATCCCGTCTATGCATTGTGGGTGAACCGGCACCCGGCGTATTTGACCGCGGAACAGCAAATCCTTGGTCGAGAAGTTGGCGTCGATGTAAGTCAACGTGGACTTTCCATATCCCAAATCCGTCGGCTATTTCGACGGGCAAGTGGCGCAGACCTCACCACACTGTTTACGGGCCAACACGGCGGTCTGGTCACAGGGTATACACAGCACGTTTATCGACTTCACAGGGTAACCAACACGCAACAGGCGCGGCAGCGGGCTTTGGACAAGATTGAACATCAATTACGCAACGGCCTGGATGTACCCATCGGAGTCGATGTTCCCAACAACCCGATAGACCACGAATTACTGATTACGGACGTTCGAGGTACAGGGGACCAGCGCGAGTTCTTGATCACGGATCCGGCGACCGGACAGACACAATGGGTATCCGCGCAGGATCTCATTCAGGGCACGTTTCAGATCGGAAAGAAAACTTACGGACGCATGCTGGATTACATGATCTGACAGGAAACCGATCATGGCGCATACCCTATGGACACCACCGCAGGAATACTTACAACACGGCTGGTGGGACGCAGACGGCCGTCTGCGTCCTCACCTGAATGGGCAGTACTCGCTCGGGATGGCGTACCGCTTGCGGGATGAGGGCACGGGGCCGGACGTCGTGCAGGGGATCCTCACACGCCGTATCCACGCGATCGTCGAACAGTACGGGCCACCCCATGTGCGACTGAACGATCCCATCAGTCCGGACGCATTGCATGCGCTGATGACCATTCCGGAGGTTCAGCATTCTCCGGCACTCCGGGACCTGTTCGAGGCGGCCCGTGCACATCTGCACACCTGGCGCGACGTGCGAGCACTCGTACAGCATCTGGAACGGATCATGAGTCAACTTGCCTGGCTGACGTTCTGGCCGACGGAAACCGCGTGAGTCTGTTGCAACGTACATCCCGCGGTATCCGTCGGGAGCGGTCCATCAATCATCATATACGCCGGGGGGATCCTTTTCCGCACCTCCGGTTTTACCCTTCGGAACCTTCCCCCTGTGGATCCCGTTGATCCAATGCTGGCAGCATGACCATCCGAACCGTGTATCCTCTTCAGGAGGCCGACGATGCGTCGCACGATAGGGTATGGACTGATCGGTATTCTACTGTTCGGCATTTTACTGGTCGGCGGCATTCGAACGCATGCCGCCGAACATACGGACTACGTTCGGCGTATCCGTGCGGCCACGACGGCACCGTACTTCCTCACGGACTGGGTGCGGACGCTTCCGAAGAGCGACACGGTGCCCTCCCCTCTGGAAGTCCTCGGATACGTTCCGGGCGAGGAAGGCCACCTGAGTTATACGGAAGACATTCACCGCTACTTCCGCGCACTCGCAGCATCGTCTCCGCGCGTGGAGGTTCGCACGATCGGCGTGTCCGACGAGGGCCGGGACATGATCCTGGCCATCATCGCCGATGAAGACACGATCGCCCAACTGGAGAAGTACCGTCAGATCACGCAGCGACTCTCTGACCCCCGCGGGCTTTCCGAGGCGGAAGTGAACCGACTGATCGCCGAGGGGAAACCCATCTACTGGCTGCTCGGGGGACTGCATTCTCCCGAAACGGGCAGCCCGGAGATGCTCATGGAACTCGCCTACCGGTTGGCCGTTTCGGACGATCCCCGGATCGAGACCATCCGCAACAATATCATCGTGTTCATTACGCCCGTGCAGGAAGTCGACGGCCGGGACCGTCTTGTGGATATCGTCCGGTACCGACAGGCGAATCCCGGTAAACCCGCACCGCCGCTCATCTACTGGGGACACTATGTTGCGCATGACAACAATCGGGACCATATCGGTCTCGGACTCCGATTGACCCGGCACCTGTTACGGACATTCCTGAAATGGCGGCCGCAGGTCATGCACGACCTGCACGAATCGGTACCCTTCCTGTACATCATGGGCGGAACGGGACCGTTCAACGCCTGGCTGGATCCGGTCGTGGTCAACGAATGGCGCACCATGGCGTGGTATGAGGTCGAACAACTCACACGGGAGGGTGTGCCCGGTGTGTGGACGCACGGATTCTGGGACGGCTGGGCACCGAATTACGTGATCTTCATCGCGATGGCACGCAACGGTCTTGGACGGTTTTATGAAA
>CAZIRO010000065.1:0-3098 GCA_964541595.1 uncultured Acidobacteriota bacterium | reverse complement strand
AACATGGTTCCGGAGACCATGGAACGCCAGGTGTTCTGGGGCGCCACACGGGAATGGTACCGTATGAATCCGGCGCTACCGAAAGTCCGCTGGTCCCTGCGCAACAACATCAACCTGCAGCAGAGCGGTGTGCTGTATGCACTGTACAACTTCGCACTGCACGCCAGGGAGTATCTGCGCAATTACTACGTGAAAGCGAAACGGTCCGTCGCAAAACCGAACAATGAGGGACCGGCGGCATACGTCCTGCCCGCTGACGATCCGCGGCCCGTCCAGCAGGCGCGGCTGATTCGGCTCTTGCAGGAACACGCCATCGAGGTGCACCGACTGCGGAAGGCCGTGGAGACAAAAAATGAAAAATTCCCGGCAGGCAGTTTCGTTATCCGGATGGATCAGCCGTACAGTCGACTGGCGGACATGCTGCTGGACGTGCAGTACTACAACCCGGACGATCCCCGTCCGTACGACGATACCGGCTGGACACTCGGCGCATTGTTTAACGTCCGTACGGTGCGCGTGACTGATCGGACGATTCTGGACGCACCGATGGATCCGGTGGACACCCCCGTGACGCCCCCGGCGCGGTTATCCGGAAAGGGCAATGTTTTCCTCGTACGGCCGACCGGAGAGTACACGTTCGGTCTCCTCGTGTTTCGCCTGTCGGATATTCCCATGGCAGCGCTTGCCGAAGCGTGGAATACCGGGAAGGCGACCCTGCCAGCCGGTACCCTCGTGATCACACCGGACTCCGCAGACGTGGACCGCGTGGCCGAGGTGCTGCGCGAACTCGGGGTCGATGCGCTGCGTGTGCGAAAACGTCCCGACGTGCCGACGTTCCCGGTGCGTGCGCCGCGTATCGCCATCGTGCATTCCTGGACGGATACCCAGACAGAGGGATGGTATCGACTGGCGTTTGATCAACTTGACGTACCGTATGATTACATCTCGGTGCAGACGATCCCGCAGATCGACCGCCTGAAAGACCGCTGGGACATCCTGCTCTTCGCGCCGGACATCGGCGATCCAGAAGACCTCGTGGAGGGCATTTACGCCACTGCACCCGTGCCCTGGCAGACGACGTCATTGACGCCCCACCTCGGTCATATCGACGCCACGGATGACATTCGTCCGGGGATGGGGTTCACGGGACTGGAACGCATCCGCGCGTTCCTCGCCGACGGCGGTGTGGTTGTCGTCATCGGATCGTCCGCACGGTTCCCCATTCATTACCGGATCACGCGCTGGGTCCATGAGGCGCGGAAACGTCAATTGCGCATTCAGGGCACCATCGTAAAAGCCGAAGTCGTCGAACCCCGCAGCCCGATCGTGTTCGGTTATGACAGGACAGTGGCCGTGTATCTGGGATTTGATACGCCGTTGCTGACCACGGGATTGACGGCCGGACCCGCATGGTACGAACGGTTTCGGGATCGACCGCGCAAACCGAGCGGCCGGGGACGCCCGGATGAACCCGACGTGCCGCAGGGTCGACCGTTTGCACCGCCACCGAAACCACCGAAACTGCCGCCATGGCAGCGCGGGTTCGAGAGTCCGGACGCCTGGATCCGTATGCTGCGACAGGGATACGTTCCGCCGATCACCGAACGTCCGAGGGTGGTTCTGCAGTTCGTGCGAGATGAAAAACAACTGCTCGTCAGCGGATTGCTCAAAGGCGGTAAGGAACTCGCCGGGAAACCGGCGGTGATCGACGCGCCCGTGGGCAACGGTCATGTTGTCTTTTTCGTTCCGAATCCGGTATGGCGCCATCAGACATGGGGACATTTCGCCATGCTGTTCAACGTGATGGTCTATCATAATCGGCTGGACCTCGGCTGGCCCCCGCGTTCGGAAAACGGTGATGGAAAATAGTGATGCAAAGTGACATGCAGGGGTGGGGGTCCGGGCACGGCAGTGCCGTGTCCCTACAAGATAACAGTGGTCGATGATCTGTTCTCTGGCGAATGCTTCCCCCCGTGCATGTACGGGACCCCGGTGGGAAGGACGGGGACCCCGTGGTCCTGTAGGGGCACACCGTGCTGTGCCCAGGAACCGTTGACTTGGGAAACGAACCGCTGAAGAGGGGAAGGATGATGCGGCGGAGGCATACGACTCTATTGAGCATCGTTCTGCTCACGCTGGGGATGCTATCCGTGCTTCGGACGGCCGCGTCCCGGGAATCGCCCCCGCTCGCCACGTTTTTCCGTGGCCTGCACTGGCGGATGATCGGACCCCACCGCGGCGGACGCGTCGTGGCCGTTGCCGGTCACCCGACCGATCCGCTGACGTTCTATTTCGGTGCCACCGGGGGCGGCGTATGGAAGACCACCAACGGTGGGTTGACCTGGAAGAACATTTCGGACGGATTCTTCAAAATGGGATCGGTCGGTGCCATCGCCGTCGCGGAATCCGATCCGAACGTGATCTATGTGGGCATGGGTGAATCCTGCTGGCGCGGTAACCTGTCGCCGGGGGATGGTGTATATAAATCCACAGACGGCGGCAAAACGTGGCAACACATCGGACTTGCGGAAACGCGGCATATCGCCCGGATCGTGATCCATCCCCGCAATCCGGATATCGTGTACGTCGCCGCCATGGGGCATGCATTCGGTCCGAATCCGGAACGCGGCGTGTACCGTTCGACAGACGGTGGCAAGACCTGGGAAAAGATCCTCTACCGCGACGAGCACACCGGCGCCATTGACCTCGATATGGACCCGAACAACCCGCGCATCCTGTACGCGGCACTGTACCAGGCACGGCGGTATCCCTGGGGATTCGTCAGCGGCGGTCCCGGTAGCGGCATCTTCAAATCCACGGACGGCGGAGATACCTGGGTCGAATTGACGCACAATCCCGGCCTGCCGGAAGGGATCTGGGGAAAGGTCGGTATCGCCGTATCTCCCGCCCGGCCGGATCGCGTGTGGGCCATTATCGAAGCCAGAGAAAAGGGCCTCTACCGGTCGGACGACGGGGGGCAGACCTGGAAAAAAGTCAGCGACTTTGCCGATCTGTTACAACGTCCCTGGTACTACATGCACATCTTCGCCGACCCCCAGGACCCGGATACGGTATACGTACTGAATGTGCGGTTCTGG
>CAZIRO010000064.1:0-13607 GCA_964541595.1 uncultured Acidobacteriota bacterium | reverse complement strand
GCGTCCGTGCCGGGATCGGGACAGGAAACAGGCAATGGGACATGCGCACCACCGGATCCACCGGTGTGCCGGTGGCCACCGGTCTCCGGTCCCGGGTGTCGGGTGTCAGGTCCCAGGTGTCAGGTGTCGGGTGTCAGGTGTCAGGTATCCGGGACGGGAGACGGGAGACAGAAGACAGGGGACAGGCATCTCATGGATGGGGGACATCGCATGGCCGAATGGGTACCCTGTCCCATGTCTTGTCCCGATCTCAGCGTCCGTGAATACGAAATGCACGGGGCCCGGATCGTGAAGATCGGAAACATAGAGCAGGTACGGAGTATCCCATGTGGGAGGCCAAAAATGTAACATATGTCGCGGGACCCTGGATCGGACCCGGAATTGCGATCCGGCTCCGGTCGTCCACCGATGCATGCGATTTTCCAACACTCGAGACTGCATGGTTTCCCATGCAAATGGAAGTGCCGTCGCCCACGCATCGATCGTTTCGGGTATCTCTCATCGTGACCGTTGCGGCCATCGCCTGCCTGGTGGCCATCGCGCCGGACGTGCGCCGTATCCTGGCCGTCCGCACGATCCCGTTCGCCCATCTACTGGGATTTATCGGATGTTTTCTCCTGTGGACCGGGGCGCGATCCGTGCGGTATTATCTGTTACTGCGTCGACCGCCGCGATCCGGTGCGCGTTTACTCGCCATCACGTGGGCGCACCACGCGGCCGTTCATGCGATTCCCCTGCACGCCGGTGTACTGGCCTATCCGGTACTGGTACGGCGGTATATCGGCAGTCGCTGGCGGCACATCTGGATCAGTATGATCGGATCCACTCTCGGGGACGGCCTGGCCATGGGTGTTTTACTGTTCGCCGTCACAGAAGGCACACTCCGATGGGCACTGCTCGCCACGATAGGGAGCGTTCTTGTGGTCTTGACGGCCGTCCCCGGATGGGCGCAGAAATGGTTCCGGCGGCGCCATCAACTCCCCCGTCGATGGTTCCGCACCGTATGGTGGAGCCTGAAAGCGCTCACACTGGGTGGTCCGTACTGGTGGCGTCGAAATGGACTGGTCTGGATGGGATTGTCGCTGTGCATTATTGCGGCGAAGTATGCCGGACTGGGTCTGCTGTATACTGGCTGGGCCGATGTGCTGCACGCGCCGCGTATGCCCATCGCCCAAACGGTGGTCGCATTTTTTATTGCAGAGATCAGTCGTGAACTTCCCGTATCCGCCTGGCTGCATCTGGGTACCTGGGAGATTGCGTGGACCCTGGCAGCCGGAACGCGTTCGGCCATCCCGGCCGTGGTCTGGACGCATCTCAGTTATGAAGTCGTCGTCCTCTTCTGGGCCGGACTGGGGCTGCTGGGGGTCAATATCCCTATACAGGATGTCCGCCCGATGTACCGTCGCCATGCCGAAAACCCCTGACGCATCCCCGATCTCTGGCCCGGAACAGGCCGTTGTCAAATGCCCGCGGACAGCGCATACTGAAATCGAAACATTGCCAGTGCATCCCACACGCCCCCTGCTGTACGGATACGATCAACATTTCTGTGGATCTGACCATGCGGGAGGTGTGCCATGCAAGCCGTGCGTTACCACGGACCCGGACAGCCCTTGCGTCTGGAAGACGTCCCCGTGCCGGAGCCGGGACCCGGGGAAATCCGTATCCGGGTCACCGCCGCCGGATTGTGCCATACCGAACTGCATTTCATCAGCGGGCTGCTCAACCTCGGGGTCGCCCCCATCACCCTGGGTCACGAAATCGTCGGCGTGGTGGATCGCGTGGGCGCTGGAGTCCGTACACCAGCAGAAGGCGACCGCGTGATCGCGTATTACTACTCCGGGTGTGGATCATGCCGATTCTGCCGGCGGGGCGAAGAGAACCTGTGTATCCAACCCCGGGCAGTTTACGGGTTCACTGCCGATGGTGGCCTGGCAGAATTTGTGGTCGTACCGGCACGGAACGCCGTACGCCTGCCAGACGTGCTTTCCGACGAGGCTGCCGCACCCATCGGCTGCAGTGTGACCACAGCCGTTCACGCCGGCAAGCTGGCCGATGTCCGACCCGGAGATGTCGTCCTCGTATACGGGATCGGCGCGGTGGGCCTCGGTCTTGTACAGTGGTGTCGGCACGCCGGTGCCACCGTCATTGCCGTGAGCCGCACGCCGGCGAAACTGGATCGGGCACGCCAGCTCGGGGCAACGCATACCATCCGGGCGGATCACGAAGACGTGGTCCAGCGGGTGCGCGATCTCACCGACGGTCAGGGTGTGGATGTCGTGTTTGAACTGGTGGCCACCCGAACCACGATGACGCACGCGATACAAAGCCTCAGTCGACGAGGACGTCTGGTCTTTATCGGGTACTCGGAAGACAGTTTGCATGTCCATCCATTGCAACTTGTGATCCTGGAAGCCCGCGTCATGGGATCCGTGGGGAACACACTGGACGAACTCTATGAAGCCGTGCGCCTGGTGGAACATGGGGTCATTCAGACGGTGGTCGACCGGGTACTCCCGCTGACCGAATATGCGAGGGCGATCGACGCACTGCGTCGCGGGGAATCTGTCGGGCGCATTGTGTTGAAACCGTAGCATTCGGGTTTCGCACGGGCGTTCAACGAACGCACCTTTGCAGTCATCCGACCCGATGATCCGGGCCCACAGCGCGCATTCGTACGTACGGGCGCAATCCGGGATCGAGCCGGAAAACGGGACACCCATCACCGCGATTCCGGTTCATGACAAAAAGTGCAGAGCGAGGTTCTGGTCACGGTAGCGGTGTGCCCAAAAATCCCTTCGCTTGAGAATTGGGAAATGGATCACTTCGGCATTCAGGACGACCGATCCGGACCGGCGCGACGGCACGCGCTTGACGGATATATGTTCATGCAATAGAATAATACTTGGGTTTATAGATACAACTATGGAAGGAGAAGATGCAGCAGTCAGTCCGGGTGTTTCCGATAGTTCCGCTACTCACTCTCAGTTGTTTTGGCGAAAAATGTGAAATTTATTAAATATAGGCCCAACAAATGAAAGCATATAGTAATCTGCTACTGCCATTGATGTTTACCCCGATTGTCTTTTTCGGCTCCCAAGGATCTGCAGCAAACGAGGTTGTCCGCCCTCGGGTCCTATCCATTCGACGTATCCCTCAATATACCCGCGGTGAAAGGTTTATGATCTTTGTCCATCACGCGGTCCGCTGGGGAGAACGCTATCTTGCTACTGTTACTCTGATTCCGGCGTCTCCAAGAGTTCAGCGTGCACAATGGGAAAGATACGGTTACGTAATTGCGCACACAGCCGTGGGGTTGTTCTCCTCGTCATGGGAACCTATCCGTATCGGAAGCGATATCATCGACCCGCACAGAGACCGACGAACACTGCTGTCGGTGTTTCACGTTCCGGCAAAACATCTCCCGGGCTCGTGGAATGGATTGGCCGTCCAGAACTGGATTGTGGCTTTTCCACGCATCCTGCTCCGAGACCCCGTCGCAGAGAAATGTCCTTTTGTCTTCGCGCATGCACTTGGAATCGTCTGTCTGGACCCGTTTTTGGAACCGGAAAAGCGGATTTCCCTGCCGTTTCAGGCGACGGATTATATCGTCATGGAAAAGGCAGTATGGGCGGTAGCACCGCATGGGGGACACCTGCTTCATCGCATCGATCTGCACACAGGGAAGGTCGTACATTCACTGGTTCCTATCCGAGAAGTGATTGAGCACCTGCGATCCAGGGGATTCACAGACGATGCGTACTTCCAATATCTCGCAGGAGACAAAGTCCGGCGCTTGCAACGGGAAGCACTACGGCGTACGGCAGAAGCAATCGAAAAGAAATCCGGTATGCAGCTGGACATGTACATCAAGACTGAGGCAAACTTTACGGAAAGAACCCGGCTGGAGTGGTTACGAATCCCTGCAGGTATTCCGATTGCAGGTACAGCACGTGGCAATTTCGTATACCTGCTCATTGAACGTCCTCTGTCACTCGTTCGTGTGATAATGCCCGAGGGCCAGGTGGTTGGTGTATATCCCTTGAGAAAAGAGGATCTCCCTGCACGTCTGCATCGATACCAGCAGCTGCGGATTGTAGACATAGAAATTTATAAAGATGAACTTATCGCTACTGTTCACTTTGAGCGTGGTGTCACCTTCCAGGAATACCTTCAAACCAATCCGGTTGAGGCGTCTCGTCTACGAAGGCGGTTCCAGGAGAAACACCCCGGACAGGACGTTGCGCCGGACTATGTGGTTTACATTGATTGGAAGGAATACGCATTCGTAATGTCGAATGATGGTAAGATCCACTACAGCATTCGACTCCCCTCTCCGGGAGAATCGCTCCCCGGCTATGAGCTGTGGGTCTTCCGACCACTCAGTATGCCGTTAATCGTTGCCGCGCCGGACGAGCTATTACTCACTGCGCGGAAAGTTCGACGGGACGGTGGTATTGCGGGTCATGGGATGGCCTATCTGTCCTTAAAGTGAAACACATCTATCCGGCCCGCATGAGGACCCGCCTGGCTTCCTCAGATGGGGATTTCTGTGGATGTTACAGTGGTGGGGCGTGCAGGACTCGAACCTGCAACCCTTGGATTAAGAGTCCAACGCTCTACCAGTTGAGCTAACGCCCCGGAAAGCGGAAACCTCGATCTATATTCTATAGCTGCAGCCATTTACCGCAAGTTTACCCGGCAAAGGCGGTAAAACCGGTTTCCAGAAGTTGCCGCAGCATCTGCAGTGCCTTGCGTGCCGTATGCGGGAATCGAAATTGCATCTTGAACGAATCCCATTCCCTCAAGACATCGGCGACTCCCGGAACCGCGCCCGATTCCGGAGTCCCCCGAATCGATTTCAGCAACCCGTTCAGATCAATTCTTTCAGACAGATGCACCGGTGGCCGCAAGCACCACCGTGCGACTTCCAGAAGCGGTTGCTCCAGCCGCTGACGGGGACCATGAAACTTCGGCAATACTTTCATCAGTACCGCCAGATCCAGTGCCTCGTCAGAAGACAAAGAATCCACGCTCTCTGGGGCCCGCATCGCATGCTGAACAAACAGCGCAATTTCGTCCATAACACGAAAACCGAAGTGCAGGTCATACGGGATTAAACGACCATGCAGATCACGCAACCACTGTTTTGCATCACCCAGTGCCTGAACAGCTCCGGAGATCGCCTGTTTATCCGCAACGAGTGTGCAGAACCGGCCCCCGGCAGCGAGATCGGAACGCAGCCGGTCACGCAACAGGGCCATGCCGGGGTCCTCGGTGTGTACCGCAACCCGAAGTGGATAGTCCCGGAGATCCACGTCCCGGAATTCCAGAGTGAATGCCCGATCGAGCACCTTGGGACTGAACGTATAGGTCGTCTCATCCACGTTAACCGTGCCAATGATGTAAAGATTGGGCGATAGATGGATCTCCGAGGGGATTCCCTGCATCTGCCGGAGGGTGGATCCGGCGGGTAAGTCCGTCGCATAGAGACGGATCGGCTCCCGGGTGAATCCATCTTCCCGGCGTCCCGATTCCAGTACGCTCAAGAAGTCGGCGAAATAGTATTCCACATGGGACAGGTTCATCTCGTCCAGAATGATGAAATAAGGCTGGGCCTGCGCTCCGTTGGCCGTATAGTCATCAATGGCGCGCAGGATGAACCGGATAAGCGGAGTGCTTTCATACCGCTCGGTAAGCGGATTGTAGTATCCCAGCAATGCTTTTCCATCCCGCCAGTCGGGGCGCACGGAGAGGAAGAGATGCGTGTGGTGTTCTCTTTCGCCTTCATCCGGCTGCGCCCGGGATAGCCCCCTGCACCGGGGACACAGCAGTTCCGCAAAATAAAGTGCCAGTTTTGTCTTGCCCGTGCCGGAAAGTCCTGAAAGAATGACGAACCCTTTGGTCTTAAGTGCCGCATAAAACGCCGCAATCTGATGCGATGCAAACCGGTAGCCGCGTGATTGAAAGTAGGTATGCAGTGATATGGGCTTCGGCGACAGCAACTGTTCGTAAACATCGATACCCTGATCCCGGTACCCCTTAACGATCGCTTTCCATCGCTCTTCATCCAATTTTGTCATCGTCTGTTGCGACAAATTCGGGAACTCCAGGGGCTGAACCACCCGCCAGCCGACCCACCGGATATGCAATGGAGCCGTATCCGCCGAGGATGCAAACGGGTTTTTCGGATGGCGCGGATGCAGCACTTCACTGCGGATCACCCCGATACCGACAATAGTGTTCGTTCCCGCACGCGCTACCACGATTTCACCCGGCTGCATGTCTTCGTTCATGTCATGTCCCAGGAATTTCCAGACCTGCTGCCATCCCCCTCTGCCTTCACGCCGGTAAACCTTCTGGAACAGGCTTTTGAGTTCCGCCTTGCCCAATCGGGTAAAGTCATGGTCCGGAATCTGCCGGGCTGCTTCCTTCCAGGAGATCCCGATACACCCGCAATTCCGAAACGCTTCCCACATCTGTCCGCCTCTGCCCGCGGCGACCAGCCACGTTTTACGGTTTGCGACATACCACACGAACCGGTCCGCATGGTAGTAGTTAATCGGTCGGTCAAAGATACCCTCCTCATCGACCCGATCCAGCACCGAGCGTACTTCATCCAGTATCTGATGATACAACCGGTACTTTTCCCCATCACGTAAACCGGAAGGCATGCCGTGCAATACGCGCGTCTTCCGCAGGTAGCGGACAAAACTGTCCAGTCGGCTATTCCAGATACAGTATCGCTGAGGATTCAGAAAACCCAGCAGTTCGGTCGTTAAGGCATGGTGAACCCCGTTCAAACCGTTGAGAAGTGTCTCAAACTCTTCGGGTGTCCATTCCGTTCGGTCTCCCCATTCTGTAATTTGCAGAAACCACTGGCGGATCCGTTCCGGAGGATTGTTTTTCGGGTTCAAGACATTTGCGGGTGCAAACCTCACTCTGGCAAACCATGTGTCATAGATAATATGGCGAAAACAGCAGTACACAGATTGGTTTCCATCAAACTCTTTTTTCTGACAGTCCACCGGAAGACTGCGCACCACTTCGGGTTGGAGTGTGGCCTGCAACCGGCGCATCCGTTGCTCATCGTCCGCCTTCCACTGCGCCGTGAACTTGCGGATCCACGGGAGTCCGTCCACCGCGAGCCTGGACAGCCGAAAAGAGTCGATTTGAAATGCCTTTGTTTCGGTCATTGACGAACCCTCTTTCGGTCAACCTGAATGCGTACTGTGTCATGGCCGAAAAGGGATCGCCCCGATACCCGTCGGTAAAGATCCTGATACAAAATCCTGCAATTGCAAAGAAAGCGTCCTGCCGTCCGTTCGGTAAAATATGCTCCGATTGCCGGGATACAAAACCACAGCAGCGGGACACCCCAGCGCGTCTCGATATGCATGCATTTTCACCAGGTCCGTCCACACCACCCACCGCTCCATTTCTTGCGGACGGTCGATCTCACCAGAGTCTCCCCGGTCGCTCGGGGTTTCAATGGCTTGCTCCGAACATTGCCGAAGGATTTCCTCATCGAATCGGAACTTGGCGTCCAGTACGGCTACAAGTTGACCGTCCCGCAACAACGAAAAGTCCGGTCGCAGAGAAATAGAATAACTCGAGGGTGCTGCCTCTTTCTCGTCTGCCTTTCGTGCCCTTCGCCGGAACGTTCGGTTATAGGCAATCTCATACCCCTGAGGCAAACGCACCTTTATCCCATAGCGCAGTCCTCCTCTCTCGGACGACCATTCCCCGACCAGGCGAGGACCGTCTCCACCGAGGGCTTGAGCCAGCACTTCGGCCAGTCGGAAGAAACACCAGTACTCATACAGCACGTCAATCTGCCGGTTATCGATCGCATCTTGCAATCGCTCAAAGAAGGGAATACGCGCGAGATGCAGCAACCGGTAGATTTGCAAGCACTCCCGGTAACCGTCTCGTTTCATCAGCACCTGGGACGATGCGGGAAAGCGGACCATTGCTCCGACATCAGCAAAGAGCGGCACTGCGCGAACAAATCGCAAGAAGTCCTGTAGATCGATTATGATGTTCAATTGACCCTGAACACCCCGACCACTCGCCAGTCCAATGCGCTGCAGTTCGGCACACCAGAAGAGCAGGGTATCGATAAAATGGCGGATAAATCGGTTTTCGGGAGTATCAAACGTCTCAGTAACCCGGTGCTCGAACACTCGCCGCGGCACAAACCCCCGGAGGTACCGGGAAATGCGATGAGCATCTGAACGGTGCAGATGCTCGGGATGATGCACCATTGCAAGCACCGTATCCGCATCCACGGTGTCGGCCTCGTACACGTGGACCCATCGATCTTCAGAAACGAGACGGCGATGGGGATTCCGGAGGACGGTCTGCAGCGCAGTGCGAATCGTATCGGCATACTGAACAAGCACATGCAGCACGAACACAGGTGCGGGCGGCCGAGCAAATTCTTCCGTAGGATATGCGGTGGGTGCCGAGGATTCAAACGGAAGCGTCGTAAGGATACGCGCCAGATCATTCAGGAGAGCACGCAGGAAGCGGGGATAGAAGAGCGGGTCCCAGGGTCTGTCCAGAGGTGTTTTCAGGGATACAACTTCAATGGGATCCGTAACGATACCTCGACCGTCAGTCAATGTAACATGAATCGCACTTTTGCCGAGGTAATTGCGGAATATGAATCGCCATTCTCCTTGACGGCGAGAAGCGTCGGAACGACCGAGGCGAACAGACTTGACTTCGGCTCCTTCGACTCGTATGTAAAGTTCTCTCCATCCGTGTACGATTACATCAGCAATCGTAACTCCAAATTTTCGACAGTTCTCCCGGACCACATCAGTGCACAGTCGAACCCCCTCACCTTCCAACCATACTTTCAGCCCACCGGATTTCCAGTATGCCCTGTTGCCCGCCCAATGCCACGTTCCCACAGACTCACTCTCTGACACGCATGTTAAAAGCCTTGCGCCTACTTTGTATTTTTTTCTATCGATTCTCTTTTTGTCCATCAATCCCGACTTCAGCCGGGAATGCACAATGCGTAATTCCCATGTTGTTACGCCGTTCCTTCATACAGCCGATCGACCCATGTCTTGAACCAGGGGGGACGCGCGATCAGTACATAGGCGGCAAACAGCGCCAGTACCGGCAAGAAAAAGATGACAAAATCGACGAGCAGAATGAGAATGGCCAGCAAGATGCGTTGTGCATATGTCACGGATTGGCTCCTGTACGCGGGAAATCGTATATTGCAGATGGATGACCACACACAGCGAGGGACCCGTATGGCGCGCCTGGAGGGACTCGAACCCCCGACCTCTGGCTCCGGAGGCCAACGCTCTATCCAACTGAGCTACAGGCGCGCAAAGAAGCCATATTTTTGCACTACTATCTTAGGAATCGTTGCCGGAACCGTCAAGGGATTGGGTGGTCTCAGGTCTCGGGTCCCAGGTGTCAGGTCTCAGGCGTCGGGTATCAGGTGTCAGGAGTTTTGTAGAGACGATCGATCCGAGGTCGCCCGGTCCTGGGTATGGTGATTGCATTGTCGTGGCCATTGGAGAACACGGCAGCGCCATATCTTTCCAAAACACCCGATCCCCGCCACCTGTTTCAATCTCCACGCCATCGGGGTAATGGACTATAGAAGCACCCGTATATAGTGGGGGAATAGAGGTCCTGTATGCGTACGCATATCATGTTGCCGTGGACCGCGCATCCGTATACAATCGCCGCGGTATTCCCGTTGATCTGTCCGAATTGCCGATCTCCCTTACAGGCAGATACCCCTGAACGGCTGCGCTGTCCGGAAGAATCCTTTCTGTTCGACCGCGTGCACGGCATCTGGCGCATGTTCACACTGGAACAACAGACAACGTATGCCCGCTTTATCCGGGAATACACCGAAATTCGCCGCAGAGAAGGACGCGGAAGTCCCGATCTGGCGTACTATCGCGCACTACCCTTTCGGGATCTGACGGGACGGCATCGCAGGGACTGGAAAATCCGTGCACGCAGTTTCGTGACGTTCTGCAAACGGGTGCTCACGCCGCTGGAACGGCGCGTGCAACGTCCCCTGCGCATTTTTGACCTCGGCGCCGGTAACGGTTGGCTGGCGTATCGACTCGCGTGTCGGGGTCATTTCGTTGCCGCTGTGGACATTCAAACGGACGATTGGGACGGTCTGGGTGCGCACCGGCACTATGACGTGCCTTTCCTATCCGTCCAGGCCGATTTTTTGCGCCTGCCCTTCGCGCCTGCAACTGCGGATCTCGCGATCTACAACGCCTCCTTCCACTACGCCACCGACTATGGAACGGCACTGACGGAAGCCTTTCGGGTGTTGCGACGTGATGGCTGTGTGGTGATCATGGATACGCCGCTGTACCGTTCCCGCGCCAGTGGACTGGCCATGGTACGGGAACGCGAAGATAGGTTCCGACGGTTATACGGATTTCCGTCCAACGCGCTGTCCTGTGAGAACTTCCTCACTGCGGATCGCCTGCACGCGCTTGCCGAACAGTTGGGCATCCGCTGGCAGTGCATTTTTCCGTTTTATGGTATACGCTGGGCGCTACGCCCGTGGAAAGCCCGAATCCTCGGTCATCGGGAACCCGCACGGTTTGCCATTTTCGTCGGACGTCGTGCGCATACACCTCCGAGACCGCATATTCACCACGGAGCACCCGCAGGATGAATGCAACCGCAGTCGTACTGTACAATCCACCGAGCAACCGTCAGCGCAAGGCGATCCTGCCGTTGTCCCTGCTCGCGCTTGGTGCCCTACTTGAAAATCGGGTGCCCTATGTCATCGTGGACGGAAACCTGACGCCCGACCCGTTATCCGCGCTGGCGCGCGCAATTGAGGATCTCCATGCACGCGTTCTGGGCGTCACGGTCATGCCCGGTTTGCAACTTGTCCATGCGGTCCATCACTGTCGCCACCTCAAAGCCCGTTATCCGCACCTGGCGATCGTCTGGGGTGGCTACTTTCCCACGCAACACGCGGATGTCTGTGTACGCGCGCCGTATGTGGACTATGTGATTCGGGGACATGCCGATCTCGCATTCCCCGCACTGATCGATACCCTATCCCGGGACACCGATCCGGGAGACGTTCCCGGACTGGTATATCTGGATGCTGTCACAGGTCGAATCGTGGTACGACCGATGCCTCCGATCCCGCATCCGGACCGACTCCCCGATTTTCCCTACCACCGCGTGGCAATGGACCGTTATATTCGCAGAACCTGCCTCGGTACCCGCACGCTGTCGCATCACTCGAGTTACGGATGCCCGTTTTTCTGCAACTTCTGCGCTGTGGTGAATATGGTCAACGGCAGATGGTATGCGCAGTCTGCGGAACGCACCGCACGGGTTGTCCATCGTCTCGCACGCACCTGGGGCGCCAACGCCATCGAGTTTTTTGACAACAACTTTTTCGTGTCTGAAGACCGCGTGGCCGAGTTTGCCGAACGCATCACACCTCTGGGAATCGCATGGTGGGGAGAGGCGCGGGTGGATACGCTATCGCGGTACGCGGACAGCACATGGAAACGGTTACAACGCAGCGGTTTGCGGATGGTTTTTATCGGTGCCGAGTCTGGTTCACCAAAAACCCTGCATCGCATGAACAAAGGGGGGACAGTCACCCCCGAACAAACACTCGAACTGGCTGCACGCATGCGTCGATACGAAATCATTCCGGAGTTCTCTTTTATTCTGGGTAACCCACCGGATCCCGAGGCGGATACCGCGCAAACCATTGCGTTCATCCGGCGTCTCAAGTCTGTCAACCCCGAGGCCGAAATCGTCATGTACATATATACACCGGTACCGCTGTCCGGGGATCTGTACGATACGGCGCGTGCCCGGGGGTTTCGCTTCCCGGAGACTTTAGAGGAGTGGCTGACTCCGGAATGGCAGGCTTTCGCACAGCGGCGAAGCCGACAGATGCCCTGGATACGAAAATCCCTGCACCGGCGGGTGCGCAATTTTGAACGGGTACTGCACGCGTATTATCCCACCGTGACAGACGTGCGGTTACAGGGCATACGTCGATGGGTCCTTCGACTCCTGAGCGGCTGGCGGTATCGATGGCAGATCTATACATTCCCGCTGGAACTCGAAATCCTGCATCGACTCATGCATTATCAGCGACCCGAAACGAGCGGATTCTGACTTCATCGAGCTGCGACGGCTCACCGGTTGAAGCCCATCGGGTCCGTGTTTCAAGGTCACACACCATGACCTCGTTTTTCGACCTGGCCGCCGCACTGGACATGACGTATCTCCACCCTGGAGGCGTATACGCTACCGAAACCTGGTTACGTCGTGTACCGTTGCGTCCGACCATGCGAATTCTTGACCTCGGATGTGGCACCGGTGCAACGGCCGTACAGATTGCCCATACGTTCCAGGTACACGTGATCGCCCTGGACCGACTGCACGGAATGCTGAAAGCCGCGCGTCGACGTATCCACATGCACCGATGCACATCGTGGGTGCACTGCATTCTGGCCGATGCAGCCATCGGTCTGCCGTTTCGCGATGCCGTACTGGACGGGATCTATGCCGAATCCGTCGTGGCTCTGCTGCCGCTCCGACCTCTGCTTGCGGAGTGTTACCGTATTTTGCGGCCCGGTGGTTTCCTCGTCCTGATCGAACGCATCTGGAAACCGGGAACCGCTGTGACCACCGTACACCGACTGAACGCACTGTCCCTGGCGATGTTCGGAATCCCGGCAGCCGTGGAACCGCTCGACCGCATGGGATGGATCCAGGCGCTACAGGATACCGGTTTCACCGTGCAAGAAACCATGCGCGTTCAACCCACATCCGTCCGTGCGGAACATGCGCACCGCCTGTACAAATGGCTCCGCCGATTGCGGATCCTGCGCCGCCCCGGTTTGCTCCTCCCGGCACTGCAGTTTCGATGGCGCACCTTTCGATACGGCCGACAGTTCGCGTCGATGGAACCCTGGTTGTTCATCGCCATACGAAACGGAGCATTGTGACCCATGCGCGTGGCGTGGATCGTTCCCGGATACAGTGCAGACGACTTTGACTGGGCGATTCCTGTATTGCGTCACCTTGCGCGCGCAATGCGTACGTATGCGGAACTCCGGATCTTCTCACTGCGGTATCCCTATCGCGTCGATGCATACACGGTGGATGCAATTCCCGTGTGCACGTTCGGGGGCGGTCAGGTACGGGGTATACAACGGGTCCGATGGCTTCTGCAGACGTTTCTGCACCTGTACCGCCTGCTGCGTGACTGGTCCCCGGATGTTGTACACGCATTCTGGGGCGATGAACCCGGATATCTGGCCACCCTGCTGGGCCGACGATGCCATATTCCGGTTGTCGTCTCCATTATGGGGGGCGAAACCGTGACGTTTCCGGACATCGGCTACGGTGGCCTGCAAAGTGTGCTCAACCACTACATGCTATTGCAGGCGCTGCGCCGTGCAACAGCCGTAACCGTCGGTTCACGGCTGTTGTTCGACCGCGTCCGCTGTCAATACCACCCGCGTCGGGTCTATCGAATCCCCCTGGGAGTGAACCCGGAATTCTTTCACGTGCACGGTCCCGATTTCCGAAACACATGGGCACGCGAC